>NZ_JBIVDY010000025.1:9436-128832 GCF_044747365.1 Kitasatospora sp. NPDC090091 | reverse complement strand
GTCGGTGAAGCAGGAAGTAGTCCCACCGCAGCGCTCACGCGCAGCGGCTCAGCCGCGAGGCTGAGGGGAATCCCCCTCCTTCAGGAGGGGGAGGAGGTCAACGGGTCAACTCCTGTTCGTCTCGGGGCACTCGGTGGAATCGGTGACTACGGCGCCGGCTGCGGTGCCGGGGTGAACAGCTCGGAGCGGACGCGCGCCGCCGGATTGCCGAACGCGATCCGGCCGGTGAGCTTCGTGCCGATCGGGGTGTGCTGGACCAGCGAGGCCAGCCGGGGCCGGACCACCCGGGCCACCCGGCCCTGCGAGAGCATCGCCCGGGCCTGCATGGTCTGGATCCGCATCACCTGGTCGATGTCCCGCCCCCGCGGCCCGGCGTAGGCGTGCAGGCGCCCGGCCGTGACGTCGCCGGCCCGCACCGCCGCCACCAGCACCGGGTGCAGCAGTGCGGCGTCCTGGATCGCCAGGTTGATGCCCTGCGCGCCGAGCGGGCTGTGGGTGTGCGCGGCGTCCCCGATCAGCACCAGGCCGTCGCGGACCCACTCCCGGGCGCGGCCGGCGAAGACGTCCAGCAGCGTCAGGTCGGTCAGCGCGGTGATCCGCTCGCCCACCGCGTCGGCGTACTCCGGCGCGGCCCGCCGGATCTCCTCCTTCACGTACGCCAGTCCGCGCTCCGCCAGCGCGGCGTAGCCGCGGTGCGGCAGCGTCCAGCCGAGCTGGACCGTGTCCGGGTGCGACGGGTACGCCAGCACCGGGCGGCCGCCGTCCCGGAACACCCGGACCGCCCGGCCGGGCGCCCCGGTGCCGGGCAGCTTGAACCAGAGCACGTCGAAGTCGAAGACGTCGTCCCGGTCGGCCGGGATGCCGGCCAGCCGGCGCACCTTGGAGAAGCGGCCGTCCGCGCCCACGGTGGCCGCGGCGCGGACGGTGTGCCGCCCGCCCCGCCCCTCGGCCACCGCGCCGCGCACCGCCCCGCCCTCCTCGACCAGCGCCGTCACCCGGCATCCGGGCAGCAGCCGGAACTCGTCGAACTCCACGCAGCGGGCCTGCAGTTCGGTCAGCACGTGCTGCTGCGGCAGGCTCAGCAGCCGCGGGTACGGGCCGGGCAGCCGCCGGTAGTCGATGTCGAGCAGCGCCCGGCCCCGCTCCACCAGCTGGAACCGGTCCAGCCGGTGGCCGCCGCGGGCCTCAGCGGGGGCCAGCACCCCCAGCTGGTCGAGCAGCGCCAGACCGCCCGGCTGGAGGATCTCGCCCCGGTACTCGCGGTCGAGCGAGGCGGACCGCTCCACCACCGTGACCCGCAGACCGGAGCGGAGCAGCAGCAGGGCGAGCGTCAGGCCGGCCGGTCCGCCGCCGACGACGCAGACGTCCGCGGCGGTCTCGGTCTCAGGGGGTGCGGTCATCGCGGGGCTCCTCGGGGAGTCGGGTCCGGGCGAGACAGGCGTCGATCACCCGGCGGTAGTAGTGCGGGCCGAAGCCCAGGCCGGCCGCGGCCGGCACCAGCCGCCGCAGCCGCTCGGTGCAGACCGGGTCCTCCGGCGGCACCTCGACGACCTGCCGCTCGGCCCGGACGCCCAGCCGGCCCTCGATGTGCCCGACGATGTCCTCCACCGGGACGGACCAGCCGGAGGCGAGGTTGACCACCCCGGCCGGCGCCCCGGCCCCCGGCGAGCCGGCCGGCGCCCCGACCCCCAGCAGCGCGTCGATCAGCGCCACCGCGTGCCCGACGTCGATCAGGTCGCGCCGCGCCCCGCGGTGCACCCGCACCCGGCCGAGCCGGACCTGGCGCACCAGCGACGGCAGGAACTGGTGGGGGCGCTGCGCCCGGCCCACGGGGTAGGCCAGGCGCAGGATCACGTGCTCCGTGCCGGAGCCGCGGATCACCTCCTCCATGGCCAGCTTGTGCCGCCCGTACGGGGAGGACGGGCGCACCGGCCCGTCCTCCCGGCAGGGCCGGCGCTGCACGCCGTACAGGCCGGCCGAGGAGGTGGAGAAGTACACCAGCCGCCGCCCGCTGCGCCGGCAGCCGACGAGGGCGTCGTACAGCAGGTCGGCCTCCCGGGCGAAGCCGGCGTCCGCCTGGCTGGTGCCGCTGGAGACGCCCGCCGCGAAGACCACGGTGTCGGGGTGGCGGGCCACGAGGGGCCGGAGGCTCTGGGCGAGGAAGCCGCGGCCGACGATCTGCATCGAGCGCTCCTAGGCAGCGGGAGGGGCCGCGGCGGCGGCCCGGCGGACCTGGTCCAGCAGGTCGGCCTGACGGAGGATGCGGTCGCCGTGGCCGGTGAAGCCGCGCCCGGCGAGGGCGGTCCGGGCGAAGGCGGCCACGATGTTGGCGAAGTGGTCGTCGGCCGGGAGCAGCAGCTCCTCGGCGCCCTCCTGGCGCTCGATGCGCAGCAGCGGCCGGTGGTCCGGCGGCGGGGTGAACGCCCGGTCGAGGGTGACCGTGCCCTCGCTGCCGGTCAGGCTGTAGCGGCAGCGGTAGTGGTGCTCCATGCCGAAGGAGAGCGCGGCGGTCAGCCGTGGCGAGGTCAGCAGCGCCGCACCGGCGGTGTCCACGCCGGTGGCCGGGTCGTGCCGCAGGACGGCGCCGGCCACCTCCGGCCCGGGGCCGCAGAAGAGCTGCGCCGCGCGGACGGTGTAGGCGCCGAGGTCGAGCAGTGCGCCGCCGCCCAGCTCGGGGCGGTGCCGGATGTCGCCCTCGGGGAGCCGCGGGATGGTGAACTCGGCCGAGAAGGAGCGCGGTTCGCCGATCCGACCGGACTCCACGAGGTCCCGCACCCGGCGGTGGGCGCTGTGGTGGAGGAACATGAAGCTCTCCATCAGCAGCAGTCCGCGCCGCCGGCTGAGCTCGACCACCTCCCGGGCCGGCGCCGGGTCGGTGGTGAGCGGCTTCTCCGCCAGGACGTGTTTGCCTGCCTCCAGCGCCCGGACGATCCACTCCGCGCGCAGCCCGGCGGGCAGCGGCACGTAGACGGCGTCGACGTCCGGGCGGTCGAGCAGCGCCTGGTAGCCGGCGACCGGCTCGGTGCCGAACTCGGCGGCGAACTCCCCGGCCCGTTCGCCGGAGCGGCTGGCCACGGCGGCGACCCGGGTCAGCGGGCTCGCCGTCAGTGCGGGCAGCATCTTGCGCCGGGCGATGGACGCGCAGCCGAGCACTCCGACGTTCAGGCGCTCCACCGGGCCCCCCGATCGCGCAGCGAGCCGAGGCAGGTGACCAGGGTGCGGGCCTCCACGGTGAAGTGGTTGCCGAACTGGATGAAGCGCTGCACCTGGTCGGCCGTCACCCAGCGGTAGCGGTCGGGGAGCTCGGCGGGGAAGTCCTCGCCGGCGGCCGTGATCAGGTACCGGTTGGCGCGCCGGAAGAAGCGGCCGCCCTCCTCGGAGAGCACCGCCGAGTAGAGCACCCGTTCCGGCGGCGCGGCCAGCACCAGGTCGAGGAAGGGCACCGGCTCCGGGAGGTCGGAGAACCCGTCGGAGACGCACTGCACCGTCGGCGCCAGCTCGACCGCGTCGAAGGTGCCGGGCTGGGACAGGCCCTGCAGCAGCAGCTGCGGTCCGGCGGGGGAGGGGCGCACCACCAGGGCCGCCAGCCCGGTCCGTTCGGCGGCCAGCAGCGGCTGCGTCCACCGGGTGACCTCGCGGTTGCCGGCGACCACGGACACCGCGACGACGCGCTGGTGGCGCCGTTCGGTGTGGGCGATCTCGGTCTCGGTCCGCCGCCACCGGTCCACCCGGTCGAGCGGCACCAGCGTCGTCCCGGCGCCCTGCTGGGTCTTCAACTCGTTGAGCCAGCTGAGAACTTCGGTGTCGGAGTGCACCCCCTCGGCGTCCTCGGCGTGCCCGGGGTCCGTGGCGCTACCGGCGGCGGGCGGCCGCAGCGGCAGCGAGGACAGCACCGTCCGGGCGTCCATGTTGACCAGGTTGTCCACGGCCAGCAGTTGGTGGATCTGGCCCAGCGTCAGCCACCGCCAGTCCGGGCGCACCTCGACCTCGCCGGTGACCTCGACCACCAGGTTGCGGTTGCGCTTGCGCAGGAAGCTGTCGCCCTGCTCGGACTGGAGCACGTCGGTCAGCACGGTGCCGCGGCCCGCGGCCAGGAAGTACTCGATGTACGGGGTGGCCAGGCCCTGGTGGACGCGGGTGTAGTTGCTGCGGGTGGCCTGGACGGTCGGGCCGAGCTGGATCGTGCCGATGTTGCCCGGCTCCATCTTGGCCTGCATCAGGAAGTGCAGGACGCCGTCGAACTCCTTGGCCAGGATGCCGAGGATGCCGGTCTCCGGCTGGCAGATGATGGGCTGCGACCACGTCCGCCCGTCCTCCTCCCGGACCTCCAGGCCGCGGATCGCGAAGAACCGGCCGGTCTCGTGCACGAGGTCCCCGGTGCCGGCCTCGGTGTGCCACTTCTCCAGGCGGTCGAACGGGATCCGCTCGACCCGGAAGGTGCCGGCCCGCCGCCGGTCGGCCAGCCAGCCGGGCACCTCCTCGGCCCCCTCGGCGGCCGCCGCCGAGCGGGCCAGCCGGGCGGCCGTCTCCGTCGACGGGTGACGGGCGGGCCGGTCCGCCGTCCTGGTCTCTGCTGCGCGGGCCATCACGGTCCCTTCCGAGCGCGGGTGTGGAGGGGCCCACCGTCCCGCGGCGGCGTCGAGACGGCATCGAGGGGGCATCGAGGCGGGCTCGAAGCGGGCTGGAGCGGCGTTCCACGCCGATTCGAGCGGCGCTCCGGCGCCGGCCGCCAGGCTCGACGCGGACCACCTCCATCACGACCCGAGGAGCGAACGACCATGATCACCGAAGCCGATCTCAAGCGGATCATGCGCGAGGGGGCCGGCCAGGCCGAGGGGATCGACCTCGACGGCGACATCGCCGACGTACTCTTCAGCGACCTGGGCTACGACTCGCTCGCCGTCCTGGAGACGGTCAGCCGGATCGAGCGCGAGTACGGCATCCGCATCCCCGAGGACGCGCTCAGTGCCGTCCGGACCCCGGGCGAGTTCCTGGACCTGGTGAACCGGGCCACCGCCGAGGCGGCCTGATGGCCGGGTGGGAGCACCGGACGGCCCTGATCGCCGGCGGTACGCGCGGGGTCGGCCTGGCCGTCGCCCGCGAGCTCGCCGGCCGCGGCTGCCACGTCTACCTCAACCACGCCCGCGACGACGCCGCTGCGAAGGACGCGCTCGCGGCACTCGCCGGCCTGCCCGGCCGGGCGACCGTCCTCAAGGGCGACGTCACCCGCCCCGACACCCTGCCGCGCCTGCTGCGGCGCGTCCGGGAGGAGCGCGGCCGCCTCGACGTCTTCGTCCACAGCGCGGCCTCGTTCCACCCGATGGACGCCGCCCGGCCGGACGTCGAGCTGTTCCGGCAGGACGTCACCACCGCGCTCGCCCCGTTGCTCCTGGGCGTCCGCCCGCTGGTCGAGGCCATGGCCGGCGGACCGGGCCGGATCGTCGCCGTCTCCAGCAACGGCGCCCGGCGCGTCGTCCCGCGCTACCTCGCGGCCGGCGTGGCGAAGGCCGCCCTGGAGGCGCAGATCCGCTACCTCGCCGTCGAGCTGGCACCGCTCGGCATCACCGTCAACGCGGTCGCCGCGGCCAAGCTCGACAAGGGCCCGGGCGCCGCCTCCGCTTCCGCCGCCGACGCCGGCGTCCTGCGCGTCCTCGCGGAGCGCACCCCCGGCGGCCGCCTCACCACCCCGGCCGACCTGGCCCGGACGGTGGCCCTGCTCTGTGCGGACGAGGCGTCCTGGATCCACGGCCAGGTGGTCACCGCCGACGGCGGCCTGAGCCTGCGCGCCTGAGCCCCCCTCCTTCAGCCCCCACGACCACGCGGGCCGTCCGCACGGCCCGCGCCCCACCCCTCCCCGAGGAGACCCGTGCGCATCATCGACCTCTCCACTCCGATCGACGCCGCGGGCTGGGAGCCGGAGCCCGTCGAGCACCGCATCATGTCCGCCGCCGAGGGCGCCAAGCACATGAGCGAGGAGATGCTCGAACACTTCGGCCTGGAGTTCGACCCGACCGTCCTGCCGGACGGCGAGCTCCTCACCATCGACACCCTCACGCTCACCACCCACACCGGCACCCACATCGACGCCCCGTCCCACTACGGCTCCGCCGCCCGCTACGGTGACGGCCGGCCCCGCCACATCGACGAGCTCCCGCTGGAGTGGTTCCACGGCCCCGGCGTCGTCCTGGACCTCACCACCGCCGAGCCGGGCGCCGTCGACGCCGCCCACCTGCGCCGCGAACTGGACCGGATCGGCCACACCCCGGCGCCCGGCGACATCGTGCTGCTGCGCACCGGCGCCTCCCGGCTGGCCGGCACCCCGGAGTACTTCAGCCGCTTCACCGGGCTGGACGGCTCGGCCGTCCACTTCCTGCTCGACCAGGGCGTCCGGGTGATCGGCACCGACGCGTTCAGCCTGGACGCACCGTTCCGGATCATGATCGAGGGCTACCGGGAGACCGGCGACCGCAGCCTCCTCTGGCCGGCCCACCTCGCCGGGCGGGAGCGCGAGTACTGCCAGATCGAGCGGCTCGCGAACCTGGAGGACCTCCCGGCCCCGACCGGCTTCACCGTCAGCTGCTTCCCGGTGAAGATCACCGGTGCCGGCGCCGGCTGGACCCGCGCGGTGGCCGTCCTCCCGGCCTGACCGCCGCGGGCGGCCGTGACACGCGGGGGCGTGTCGGAGGGCGGCTTCCCGGCAGGTCGGACTGTTGTTCGGTAGGTTGGCCCGTCATGCTGGGTGTGCGGGTGCTGGGGCCGACGGAGGCCACGGTCAGTGGAGTACCGGTCTTTGTCGGGGGGCCCCGACAACGGGCCGTGCTGGCGCTGTTGCTGATGGGGAAGGGGCAGGTCGTCCCGGTCGACCGACTGGTCGACGCGCTCTGGCCGGACACCCCCACCCGGCGCGCCCTCGCCTCCCTGCACCCCTGCCTCTCCCACCTGCGCCGCGTGCTGGAGCCCGGGCGCCCGCCGCGCTCGGCGTCCGAACTGCTGGTCAGCCTGCCGCCCGGGTACGCCGTCCGCCTGCCGGTGGAGGCCGTGGACGCCTGGCGGTTCGAAGCCGCGGTGCGGGAGGCCCGGAACGCGCCCCCGGCGGCGGCCCACCGGCGGCTCACCGAGGCGCTCGGCTGGTGGCGCGGCCCCGCCTACCAGGAGTGGGCCGACCAGGACTGGGCGGTCACGGAGATCGCCCGGCTCCGGGAACTGCGCGCGGTGGCGGGGGAGTCGGCGGTCGCCACCGGGCTGCGGGCGGGACTCCCGGCCGAGGTCCTTCCGACGGCCGAGGAGCTGGTGCACGCCGACCCGCTGCGGGAGGAGGGCTGGCGGCTGCTGGCGCTCGCCCAGTGGGCGACGGGACGGCAGGCCGACGCACTGCTGACCCTGCGCCGGGCCGCGGCGGTGATAGCCGAGGAGCTCGGGCTCGACCCTGGCCCGCGGCTCGCCGAGCTCGAACAGGCGGTGCTGAACGGGCGGTTCGACGTGCTGCGGCGGGACGTGCCGGAGCAACTGGACGTCTCGCCCGCCCCTGCACCCGTCCCGGTCGCCCGCGCCGCCGTCGTCCCGCGGCCGCGCGCCGCGCTGGAGACCGGGCGCGGCGCGGCGACGACGCTCGCGGTGCCGGACGCCCGCGGCCCGCTGGACACCCTGCCCGGCGCAGCCCCGCACACCCCGCCGCCCGCCGGGCCCGACCCGGCCCGGCTGGTCGGCCGTGCGGAGCAGACCGCGCTGCTCGCCGCCGCCCTGGAGGGCGCCCGGAGCGGCGCCGGCGGCACCGCCGTCCTGCTGCGCGGCGAGGCCGGCATCGGAAAGTCGGCGCTGCTGGAGTGGACCGCCGGCCGCGCGGAGCGGGCCGGGTTCACGGTGCTGCGCGCCGTCGGCTCCGAGGCCGAGCGCGAGTACGCCTTCAGCGGCCTGCACCAGGTGCTCTGGCCACTGCTGGAGCGCACCCACGACCTGCCGCCGCACCAGCGGGAGGTGCTGGAACACGCGCTGGGCGTCCGCCCCGGCGCGCCGCCCGGCGGGCTCACCGTCGGAGCCGCGGCGCTCGCCCTGCTCGCCGCGGCCGCCCGGGCCCGGCCGCTGCTGGTGCTGGTCGACGACCTGCACTGGGTCGACTCCTCCAGCGTCGCCGTCTTCGCCTTCCTGCACCGGAGGGTCGCCGCCCTGCCGGTCGTCATCGCCAGCGCCAGCCGCCCCGAGGACTCCACCGTGGAGGCCTGGTCGATGCAGCCGGTCGAGGTCGGTGCGCTCTCCTCGGCCGAGGCCGGCGAACTGCTCGAACTGCGCCACCCGGGCCTGGCCGCCGTCGCCGCGGCCCGACTGCTGGCGGACGCCGGCGGCAACCCGCTGGCCCTGGTCGAGCTGCCCCGGCAGCTGCGCCCCGGCCAACTGCGCGGCATCGACCCGCTGCCGGACCACCTGCCGCTCGGGCAGCGGCTGGACCGGCTCTTCGGGGACCGCCTCGCCGGGCTGACCCCGGCCGCCGAACGCGTCCTCCTGCTCGCCGCGCTGGCCGGCTCCGGCACCGCCGAGGGGACGGCCTCCTGGCTGCGCGCCGCCGCGGGCGAGGACGCCGAGTCCGTCCTGGAGACGCTGGAGGCGACCGGGCTCGCCCGGCTCGACCCGGTCGGCCGCCTCGCCTTCCGGCACCCGCTGGTCCGCCGGGGCGTCATCTCCCGGGCGTCGGGCCCCCGCCGGCGCGAGGCCCACCGGCTGCTCGCCGGCTGCCTGGCCGCCGACGACCCGCGCCGGCTGGTCCACGAGGCCGGCGCCGCGCTGCTCCCCGACGCGGACCTCGCCGCCCGCCTCCAGGAGGCCGGGCACCGGCTGGTGCGCCGCGGCGGCGACGCCGAGGCCGCCCTGCTGCTGGACCGTTCGGCGGCACTCACCGCCGACCCGGCCGACCGGGCCCGCCGGCTCACCTGGGCCGCCGTGGCGGCCGCCCGCGGCGGGCAGCTGCGGCACACCGCCCGGCTGGTGGAGGAGATCGGCCGCGGCCCGGTGCCGGCCGACATCGCCCCGCTCTTCTCGTACGCCGTCGTCTACGTCGACCAGAGCCACCGGGTCGAGTTCGGCTCCTCCGTGGAACTGCTGCCCGGCCCGGTCGAGGCGCTCACCCGCCCCGGGGCGGAGTCCTTCGGGGGCCTCGCCGAGCAGGCCTACTTCAAACTGCTGCTCGCCGCCGTCTACACCGGCGACGCCCGGGCCTGGCAGGTGCTGCAGGACCACCGGCCGCACGTCTCCCCGCTCGCCCGGCTCTGCCACCGGGCCTGGTCGGACCCGGCACGCACCGCCCACGGGGTGCCCGGGCTGCTCACCGCCCTGCTGGACGGACTGGACCGGGGCCAGGAGGCCGGCGCGGCCTGGCTGCTGTTGTGGACGGCGGCCGCCGTGGACGCCGCCGACGGCCCGCTTCGCCGCCGCTTCGCCGCCCAGCACGGCTACGCCACCCGGGGCTCGGTCGCCAAGGCCGAGGTCTACCGCGCCTACCTGCGCGGCCGCTGGGACGAGGCGCCCGGCTGCCTGCACGAGGCCGAGGCGGCCGAGGAGCTCGGCTACCACTGCAACGCCCTGCTGTTCCGCCACTACCACGCGCACTTCCTGGCCGGCCGCGGCGACGAGGCGGGCCTGCACGCGGCCGAGGAGCGGATCCGACCGGTCGCGACGCGGGCGGGCATGCGGTTCGTCACCGACCAGCTCGACCACCTCCGCGCGCTGGCCGCCCTCGCCCACGGCCGGGACGAGGAGGCCTACCACCGCCTCACCTCGCTGATGCGCCCCGGGGAGCTGCCGCCCGGACTGCCCTGGTTCCACCTGCCGTTCCTGGACCTCGTCGAGGCGGCCGTACGGACCGGACGGCGCGCCGAGGCCGCCGCGCACGTCGCCGCCGGCGAGGCCGCGCGGATCGGCGAGATCTCCGCCCACCACGCCTTCCTGCTGGCCGCCGCGGCGGCGCTCGCCGCCGACGACCGGCAGGCCGACGCCCGGTTCGCGGCGGCCTACGCGGTGCCGGGGGCCCGCGGCTGGGTCTTCCCGTACGCCCGGCTCCGGCTCGCCGACGGCCTGCGGCTGCGGGCGCTGGGCCGCCCCGGGGCGGGCGAGGCGCTGCGCGAGGCACGGCGTGCCTTCGAGGAGCTGGGCGCCGAGCCGTGGGCCCGGCGCTGCGCCGATCAGACGGGTGGCGGCATCCCGCGGCAGGCCGGCGGGCCGGGGGCGGGCGAGCCGTTCCGGCGCCCGCCGACCGGCCAGGAGCTGCGGGTCGCCCGGCCGGCGGCGACCGGGCTCGGCACCGTCGGGCCCGCCGGGCGGTTCGCGGGGCAACCATCGGTGGTCCGCGGGGCAGCGCAGCCCGGCGCGTGCTGACAGCGGTGTCCGCCGAACGGTTTCCTCACGGTGAAGACCTGACCACCACTCACCCCGGGGGACCCGATGCGCCCGAACCGAACCACCCTGCACCGCGCGGCCGCCGCCGGCTGCGCCGTCGCCGCCCTGGCTGCCGTCCTCGTTCCGGCCGGCGCGGCCCAGGCGGCGACGCCGGGGCAGTTCACCCTCTGCTCGGACGGCTACTACGGCTCCTACGCGGAGTTCCCCGACCGGCACATGGCCACCAGGATCGTGCAGCCCGGCACCTGCACCACCCTCTGGCTCTCCGGGCGGAGCAAGGACTACGTGGTGCTGCACCAGGACAACGGCGCGATCGTCGGCAGCTTCTCCTACGACGACGCGGCCGGCGCGGGCGTCTCCACCACGGGCAACAGCTGGGCCACCGGCTGGTACCGCTGGTGACCCGACGTCACCGCTGACCCCTGACCGCGTACCGCCCCGGGACCCCCGCCGGGGCGGTACGCCTCTTCTCGCGCCCTTGCCGTCCTCTTGCCAAGTGCTTTGCAAGTGGCCGGCAAGCGGTGGCCCCTACGGTGCTCGCGTCCCCGAACCCTCGACGACAGGCGAGCCCCATGCCCATGACCACCGTGCCCGACCAGCGCAGCCACCGCCCCACCGAGCCCTACGCCGCGGCCTCCGCGCCGCGCGCCGGGACGGCCGGCCGGACGGGCGGGGTGGGGGTGATCCGGTCGATCGGCGTCGCCGTGCTCGCCGGCGACCCGATCACCGGCGAGGGGACGACCCTCGGACTGCGCCGCCACCCCGGCCTGCGCCTGCTGGCGGCGGACGACCACCCGACGGCGGACGTCGCCCTGGTGGTGACCACCCGGGTCACCGAGGAGACCATGACCGGGCTGGAGGACTTCGCGGCCCGCTCGGCCAACCCCGGCCTGGGGATCGTGCTGGTCACCGAGAGCGTCCGGGAGCACCAGGTGCTGCGGGCGGTCGGTCTCGGGCTGCGCGGCGTGCTCTGGCGTCAGGAGTGCGACTTCGACCAGGTGCTGGAGGTGGTCCGCTCGGTGGCCGTCGGCGGCACCGAACTGCCGCCGACCGTGCAGGGCTGGCTGGTCGGCGGCCTCCGCACCGTCCAGCGCGACGTCCTCGGACCGCGCGGGCTGACCACGGCCGGGCTGGAGACCCGCGAGCTGGACGTGCTCCGGCTGCTGGCCGACGGCCTGGACACGGCCGACATCGCGCGGGAGCTGAGCTACTCCGAACGGACCATCAAGAACATCGTCAGCGGCATGATGACCAGGCTCGGCTTCCGCAACCGCACCCACGCGGTGGTGCACGCGATCCGCACGGGCGTGCTCTGACCCGGGACCGGCAGCGGGCCGTGCCGGACGTCCCGGCCGGGGCAACCCCGGCCGGGCCGTCCGCGCGCGGGAATCAGCGCAGGTACCACTTCTGGTTGGAGCCGCCGACGCAGTCCCACAGCTGGAGGCCGGTGCCGTTGGCGGTCCCGTGGTCCCGCGCGTCCACGCACTTGCCGAGGCGGGTGCTGACCAGGTCGTGCGCGGCGTTGAGGGCGAACTGCTGTGCCCAGCCGCCGTTGCAGCGGGCCAGCTGGACGGTGGTGCCGGACTCGGCCGAGGCACCGGCGATGTCCAGGCACATCCCCATCGCCCGGACGGTGCCGTCCGGGCGGATGTCCCAGGACTGCCAGGCGGCGCCGCCGCAGTCCCACAGCCGCAGCGGCGAACCGTCCACGGCTCCGTGGGCGGACACCTCCAGGCAGCGGTTGGAGTCGTACCCGGCGATCATGCGTCCGACCGGGGCGGCCGCCGGGGCGGGCGGTGCCGCCGGGGCCGGCTGCGCCGGCGACTGGGCGGGTGCCGGTGCGGCCGGTGCGGCCGGTGCGGGCTGGGCCGGGGCCGGCGTGCCAGGTGCGGCGGGTGCGGACTTGGCGGGTGCGGCGGCGGGCGGTGCGGGCTGGGCCGGGGGCTGCGCCGCCCCGCCGGGCCGGCGGTCCTGGGCGGCGGCAGGCGCAGTCGCGGGCGCGGGCGGGGCGCCGGGCGCGTTCGCCGCCGCCGCGGGCTCGGCGGTGGGTGCGGGGGAGCCGTCCGGAGCCGGGACGCCGGTCGCGGCGCCGGTGGCGGCTGCGGGCGGTGCGGCGGTGGCCGAGGCGTCCGGGGTCGCCGGGGCGCCGGTGGGTGCGCCCGTGCCCGGCAGCAGTCCGGCGGCCGGCGCCGGCGGCAGGACGGCGTCCGCCGGGTGCGGGGGTGCGTCGGGGCCGCCGGTCACCGAGACGGCCGTCACGGCGAGCGCCACCAGCACCGCGGCGGCCACCAGGACCCCGCCGACCCGGGCGGTGCGCTCCGGCTGCTCCTCGCCGGGCGGCGCGGCCGCGCCACCCTCCCGGGGCGGCTCGGCGACGACCGGGCGGAACGCCGGGGCGTCGGGTGCCGACGGGCCGTCCGCCCCGGGGGCGTCCGCCGACGGGCCGTCAGCCTCCCCCGGCCCGGCCGGGTCCGCCGGGTCGGCGGAGGCCCCGGTGCCCGCACCGTCCGGGGCGCCGTCCGGACCGTCCTCGCCCGCAGGCTCCTCCGGCGCCGCCGCCCCGCCGGCGGGCGGCTCGGCCGCTGGGGCCCCGGCGGCCTCCTCGGCCTCCCACGGCAGCGACCGGTCCCAGAGCGCCCCACCCGCGCCTTCTCCGGCGGCCGACGCCTCGTCAGGGCCCGGCGGCCGCCCGGCGGCCGTGCCGGACCGCTCCGTGGACGGTGTCTCGCGTTCCATCTCTCAGCTCCACTCCTCGTCGGGCCCGCACACCCGCTTCGCGCCCGCGCGACGCGCGGGCCCGGGCCGCCGCCATTGAACCGGCGGCCCGCCCGCCGGCCCCGGCCCCGGCCCGGACGAGGGCCCTGCGCACCGGAATCCGTGCCTCAAGGTGCAACCGGGCACCCCGGCCGGCCCCCGCCCGCGTCTTCCCGGGCTCCCGGCCCGCACCCCCCCGGCGGCCCGCTGCACCATCGGACACCGTTCCTGGTCCGCCGGGACAGCGAACGCCCCGCACGGCCCGGACGGCCCGCCGGCCGCTCCTAGGGTTTGTCCGGTCGATCTTGCGCCCGGCAAGATCGGCCGGACAGACCCCAGGCTGCGACCCGGAGCGAACCGCCGGCCGGCTGCCGGAGCCCGGCTCGCCGGAGAGACGGAAGAGGACCCGATGTGAGCACCGCGGTCGTGAAGCGCCCACCGCGCGCCGAAGGCCCGCGCCCCCCGGAGGAGCAGGTCGAGCTGGCCGAGCCCCCCGTGCTGGGCGAACCGGCCGCCGCGGACTTCGGCTCCGCCCTGACCTACCTGCCGATGGGGCTGGGCACCGGGGCGATGGTGCTGATGTTCTCCGTCGGCAACGGCGGCACCGCCATGTACGCGATGTCCGGGATGATGGGCGTCGCCATGGTCAGCATGACCCTGGTCCAGATCGGCCGGCCCGGCGCCGAGCGCCGCCGCCGGATCCGCGCCGAGCGCCGCGACTACCTGCGCTACCTCGGCCAGAAGCGCCGTCAGGCCCGGCAGGCCGCCGACGAGCAGCGCGCCGCCCTGTCCTGGGACGAACCCGACCCGGCCGAGCTGTGGACGCTGGCCGGCGGCCCCCGGCTCTGGGAGCGCCGGCCGGGCCACGAGGACTTCGCCCGGATCCGGATCGGCACCGGCACCCGGCGCGCCGCACTGGAGTTCCTGCCGCCCCGGACCAAGCCGGTCGAGGACCTCGAACCGCTCTGCGCGATCTCGCTGCGCCGCTTCACCGAGGCACACCGGACGGTGCCGCACCTGCCCGTCCCGGTCGCCCTGCCGCGGTTCACCGCCGTGGAGTTCGTCGGGGACCACGACGAGGCCCTCGCCCTGGCCCGGGCCGTGGTCGGCCGGCTCGCCGTCCTCCACGCGCCCGACGACCTGCGCGTCGCGCTGCTCGCCGACGACCGCGGCCGCCGTGCCTGGGACTGGCTCAAGTGGCTGCCGCACAACGCCCACCCGCACGAGGAGGACTCCGCCGGACCGGCCCGGCTCGCCGCCGACGACCACGACGCGCTGCTGGACCTCCTCGGCCCCGAGGTCCGCGACCGCCCGGACCACGACCCCGACGCCGTGCCCGGCCCGGCCGAGCCCTTCGTGGTCGTGGTCGCCCACGGCGTCCGGCTGCCCGAGACCTCCCGCCTGCTCGGCCCCGGCCTGCGCGGCGTCGTCCTGCTCGACCTCACCGGCACCACCCCGGGCGGCCCCCGCGTCCTGCGGCTCACCGTGCGCGACGGCCTGGTCGCCCTGCCCGCCGGCGGCGAGACCCGCACGGCGCGCGCCGACCGGCTCGGCACCGCCCAGGCCGACACCCTGGCCCGGACGCTGGCGCCGCTGCGCACCGGCGGCGGCACCGACCTGCGGGACCGCCCGCTGGAGTCGGACTTCGACCTGGCCGCCCTGCTCGGCCTGCGCGACGTCCGCGGCTTCGACGTCGCCGCCGCCTGGCGCCCCCGGCAGGCCCAGGACGCCCGGCTCAAGGTGCCGATCGGTGTCACCGAGGACGGCGAGGTCGTCGAACTCGACCTCAAGGAGTCCGCGCAGGGCGGCATGGGCCCGCACGGCCTGCTGATCGGCGCCACCGGCTCCGGCAAGAGCGAGCTGCTGCGCACCCTGGTCGTCGGGCTGGCCGCCACCCACTCCTCCGAGGTCCTCAACCTGGTACTGGTGGACTTCAAGGGCGGCGCCACCTTCCTGGGACTGGACCGGCTGCCGCACACCTCCGCCGTCATCACCAACCTCGCCGACGAGATCCACCTGGTCGACCGGATGCGCGACGCCATCAGCGGCGAGATGATCCGCCGCCAGGAGCTGCTGCGCGAGGCCGGCCACGCCTCGCTCTTCGAGTACGAGAAGGCACGTGCCGCCGGCGCCACCCTCGCACCGCTGCCCGCGCTGCTGATCGTGGTCGACGAATTCTCCGAACTGCTCGCCGGCAAGCCGGAGTTCGTCGACCTGTTCGTCTCCGTCGGACGGCTCGGCCGCAGCCTCGGCGTGCACCTGCTGCTCGCCTCGCAGCGCCTCGACGAGTCCCGGATCCACCGGGTCGAGGGCCACCTGTCCTACCGGATCGCGCTGCGCACCTTCTCCGCCATGGAGTCCCGCAGCGTCATCGGCACCGCGAGCGCCTACGAACTGCCCTCCGCACCCGGCAACGGCTACCTCAAGGTCGACACCACCAACCTGGTCCGCTTCAAGGCCGCCTACGTCTCCGGCCCCGCGCCGGCGCCACCGCACCCCGGCCGGCAGGCCCGCGTGGAGCGGCCCGCCCGCGAGATCACCGCCTTCGGCCTGGAGCAGCGCGGACCGCTCTCCTCCGCCCGCGCCGAGGAGGAGGCCGCGCTGGTCTCCCTCGCCGAGCAGGCGCTGCGCGAGCGGCCCGCCGACCCGGCCACCGCCGAGGACACCCCGGAGAGCCTGTCGGAGGTTCTGGTCGCCCGCCTGGAGGACGCCGGCCCGCCGGCCCGCCAGGTCTGGCTGCCCCCGTTGGCCACCCCGCCCAGCCTGGACCAACTGCTGCCCGGCATCGTGCCCGACCCCGAACGCGGCCTCGGCACCGCCGACCCGCGGCTGCGCGGCGCGCTGCGGGTGCCGCTCGGCATGGTGGACCGCCCCTTCGAGCAGCTGCGCGACCTGCTGGTGGCCGACCTCTCCGGCGCCGACGGCCACGTCGGCGTCGCCGGCGCCCCGCAGACCGGCAAGTCCACCCTGCTGCGCAGCCTGATCCTCGCGCTGGCCCTCGCCCACACCCCCGCGGAGGTCCAGTTCTACTGCCTGGACTTCGGCGGCGGCGGACTCGCCTCGATCAGCGGACTGCCGCACGTCGGCTCGGTCGCCACCCGCCTGGAGCGCGACCGGGTGCTGCGCACCGTCGAGGAGCTCCACCAGCTCCTGGAAGGGCGCGAGCAGCAGTTCACCTCGCTCGGCCTGGAGTCCATGGCCGCCCACCGCGCGCTGCGCGCCCGCGGCGAGGGCGGCGACCCGTACGGAGACGTCTTCCTGGTCGTCGACGGCTGGGCCACGCTGCGCCAGGAGTACGAGGAGGTGGAGCAGCGGGTGATGGACCTCGCCGCCCGCGGCCTGTCCTTCGGCATCCACGTGGTCGCCTCCGCGGTGCGCTGGTCCGAGCTCCGCTCGCGGCTGCGCGACCTGCTCGGCACCAAGCTCGAACTGCGGCTCGGCGACGCCATGGAGTCCGAGGTCGGGTCGAAGACCGCGGCCGCCGTCCCGCACCGCCCCGGGCACGGCCTCACCGCCACCGGCCACCACTTCCTCTCCGCGCTGCCCCGGCTCGACAGCTCCGGCCGCACCGACGACCTGACCGCCGCCACCAAGTCCGCCGTCGCCGAGATCGACGCCTTCGCCCCCGGCAGCCCGGCCCCGGGCGTCCGGCTGCTGCCCACCCGCCTGGACGCCGACCGGCTCCCCGGCCCCGGGCCCGCCGCCGACCTGGAGTTCTGCCTCGGCCTGGACGAGCAGCGGCTCGCCCCCGTCCGGCACGACTTCGGCGCCACCCCGCACCTGGCGGTGTTCGGCGACGGCGAGACCGGCAAGACCAACGCGCTGCGCCTGGTCGTCCGCGCCATCACCGCCCGCTACCGGCCCGAGGAGGCCCGCATCCTGCTGGCCGACCCGGGGCGGGGGCTGCTCAACGACGTGCCCGAGGCGTACCGGGTCGGCCTCGCCGTCGACGCCGACGGCCTCGCCCGGCTCGCCGAGAGCGCCGCGGTCTCCGTCGGAGGGCGCCTGCCCGGCAGCGACATCACCCCCGAACAGCTCGCCCGCCGCGACTGGTGGCAGGGGCCCCGGCTGTTCGTCCTGGTCGACGACTACGACCTGCTCACCGGCACGCCCGGCGCCGCCGCCCCGACCGCCCCGCTGGTGCCGCTGCTCGCCCAGGGCGCGCACATCGGGCTCCACCTGGTCGTCGCCCGCAGCACCTCCGGCGCCATGCGCGCCGTCATGGACCCGCTGCTGCGCCGGATGTGGGAGCTCGGCAACCCCGCGCTGCTCTTCTCCTACCCCAAGGAGGAGGGAAGGTTCCTCGGCGAGGCCCGGCCCCGGACCCTGCCTGCCGGCCGCGCCCAGCTGGTCACCCGACGCACCGTCACGCTCGTCCAGACCGGCCTGGTCCCCGCACCCCCCGCCCCGACTGGAGCACGATGACCACCGCACCGCCCCCGGTGGAGGCCGCCGAGGTCTGCCGGATCACCGTCGACGGCCCGACCGGCCGCGCCGACCTCGCCGTCCCCGTCACCACCACCGTCGCGGCCCTGCTGCCGGTGCTGCTCCGGGCACTGCCCGGGCGGGCCGCCCGGCCGGACACCCCCTGGGTCCTGCAGCGCCTCGGCGAGGAACCGCTCGACCCCGAGGCCACCCCCGCCACCGCCGGGCTGCGCCACGGTGACGTCCTGCTGCTGCGCCCCGCCGAGGCCGCGCTGCCCGTCGCACACTTCGACGACCTCGCCGACGGGGTCGCGCACAGCGTCGGCCGCGCCCCCGGCCGGTGGCGCCCCGAGCTCACCCACGCCCTCGCCCTGTTCCTCGCCGGCGCCGCGCTGACCGCCCTCGCCGCCGCCCTGCTCGGCGGCGGCCCGGGCCCGGCCACCGCGGCGCGCTGCGCCGCCGTCGCCGCCGTGCTCGCCGTCGGCGCCGCCGTCACCGCGCGGATGCGCGCCGACCGCGGGGCCGTCCTGCTCGCCGGCCTCGGCGCGCTCGCCTTCGCCGCCCTGGCCGGGCTCACCGCACGCACCCTTCCGGCCGGCGGCCACCTCCCCGACGCCACCGGCGTACTGGCGGGCGCCGGCGCCGCGGTGGCGCTCGCCGCGCTGCTGCTCGGCGTCGGGGCGCTGCCGCTGGCGGTGCCCGGCACGGCCCTGCTCGCCGGCGTCGCCACGGCCGCCGGGGCGCTCGCGGTGCGGGCCGACTGGACGAGCCCGGTCCGCGCCGCCGCACTGGCCGCCGTCGCCCTGTTCGTCCTCGGCCACCTCGCCCCCCGGCTCGCCCTGCGCACGGCCCGGCTGCGGGTGCCGCACCTGCCGCGCGACGCCGAGGAACTGCAGCGCGACATCACCCCCGAACCCGGCGACCGGCTCGCCCGCCGGGTCACCGTCGCCACCGCCTGCCTGGACGCCGTCGCCGCGGCCTCGGCGCTCGTCCAGGCCGCCGCCGTGACGCTGCTCGTCCTGCTCGACCGCTCCTGGACCGGCTGGCTGCTGCCGCTCACCCTCGGCACCGCGGTGCTGCTGCGCGCCCGCGGCACCGACGGCACCGCCCAGCGCGTCCCCGCGCTGCTCCTCGGCGCGTACGCCCCGGCGCTGGTCCTGGTCCTCCGGGCCGCGCCCGCCGGCCCGGCCGGCCGGACGGCCGCCGCCGCGGTGCTGCTCGGCGCCGCCGCGCTCCTGCTGCTCGCCGCCTGGCGGCTGCCGCGCGCCCGGCTGCTCCCGCTCTGGGGCCACCTCGGCGACCTCGCCGAGACCGCCACCGCGATCGCGCTGCTGCCCCTGCTGCTGCAGGTGCTCGGCGCCTACGGCGCGCTGCGCGCGCTGGCCGGCTAGGGAGAGGAGGAGCTGTGCAGACGCGACGCGACCACGTGCAGTCCTACCAGTTCGCGATGGGCCGGCTCGCCTCCGCCCTGGTCGGCGGGGACCCGGGGCAGGGCGACAGCCCGACCCGCCGCTCGGCCTTCGGCACCGTGCTCGGCGCCGGCGTCGCCGTCCTGCTCTGCGGCGGCTTCGTGGTGTCCGGGCTGCTGTCGCCCACGGCCGGCACCGCGTGGCGCAAGAACGGCGCGCTGGTCGTGGAGAAGGAGACCGGCAACCGCTACGTCTATCTGGACGGCGAACTCCACCCGACCCGCAACCAGGCCTCGGCACTGCTGCTGGCCGCCGGCCCCGGCGCGCCCGAGAGCGTCGCCGCCGGGGCACTGGCCGGGACGCCGCGCGGCGTCCCGGTCGGCATCCCGGACGCCCCGGACGCCGTACCCGCGGCGTCCCGCCTGCTCACCGGCGCCTGGGCACGGTGCCTGCGGACCGACGTGACCGGTGCCCCGCCACCGGGTGGCGCGGCCTCTGCCGCGGCGGTGGGCAGTGGCAAGGGCCCTGGCGGGGCGGCCGTCGGGCAGGGCCTGGTCTTCGGCGCGGCCGCCGAGGCGCTGCCCGCGCTCGCCGCCGACCGCGCCGTGCTGGTGGCCGGGCCCGACGGCGCCCGCCACCTGCTGGCCGGCGGCACCAAGTACCCGGTGCCCGCCGACTCCGCGCTGATCGCGCTCGGCCTGGACGACCGTCCGGCCGTCCCCGCCCCCGCCGACTGGCTCGCCGCGGTACCCACCGGCGTCCCGCTGGCCGTGGACCCGCTCCCCGGCGCCGGGGCCCCCGCCGGCACCGTCGCCGGGCAGGACTCGGTCACCGGCCGGCTCTTCCGCACCGGCGCGGGCGCCGACGCCCACCACTACGTGCAGCGGGCCGACGGCCTCGCCCCGGTCGGCGCCACCGAGTTCGCCCTGCTCGCGGCGGTGCCCGGCGCCGCCGCCCCGCGGACGGTCACCCCGGCGGACGTCGCCGCCGCGCCCGTCTCCGCGGACCGCTCCCTGCTCAACCGCCTCCCCGCCGTGCTCGGCCTGCGCGCCCCCGACGCGGGCACGCTCTGCCTGCGGACCACCCCCGGCGGCGTGGCGGGCCTCGCCCTCGCCCCGGTCGGCCTGCGACCGGTCGTCATGCCGCCCGGCAGCGGGCTGTTCGCCACCGCAGCGGGCGGCGGGCCGGTCTACCTGATCACCGAACAGGGCACCCGCTACCCGGTCGCCGACGCCGACGCCGCGCGCGCCCTGGGCCTCGGCGACACCCACCGGGCCGTCGCACTTCCCGCCGACGTCCTCGCGCTCCTCCCCGAGGGGCCCGCGCTCAGCCGCGCCGCCGCGGCCGTCGGGCGGCGGTCATGAGACTGCGCCTGACCGCCGTCGCGGACGGCGGCGCGCTGCTGGTCCACCCCAAGGGACGGCCGGACGAGCGGGCGATGGCCTTCGCCCGCGGCCTCGCCCGGGACGACCTGCACACCCTGGTCGTGGTCGACCTGCCCGACGGGGCCGTCGGCACCGCCTGGCCGTCGGTGGCCCGCCTGCTCGCCCCGGCCCGGTACCGCAGCCTGCGCCTGGTCTTCGGCCGCGGCGGTCGCGCGGACGTCCGGCAGGCCGCCGCCGGGATCGCCGACCGGCTCGGCCGCGAGGTGCTCGCGCCCGACGGCGAGGTGTCACCGACCGTCGCCGGCGGACTGTTCGTCCCCGCGCACCACGGCGAGGGCTGGCTGCGCTACCGCCCGGGCCGGGCCGCCGAACGGGACTCGCAGCGGTTCCCGAAGCCGGCCTGGGAGTTCTCCGCCCCGGTCCGCCCCCGGCCGCTCGGCCCGCACGCCGTCGCCGAGCCGCTGCCCTGCGGGGTCTGGGTGCGCAGCACCCGCGCCGAGCCGTCGGCCGCCGACCGGCGGCGGCTGGTCGAGGCCGTCCCGGCCGACCCGGACCTGTTGCTGGTGGTGGTCGGCGGCCCCGGCGCGCCGCGGGTCGGGCTCGACGACCTGGCGCGGTTCTGGGCCACGGTGCTGCCCGGCGCCCGCCCGGCGACGCGGTTCGTGCTGCACGGCGCGCTGGACGTCCCCGACGGGACCGAACCCGGCCCGGCGCTCGCCGCCGCCCTCGGGCACCCGGTCGTCCGGTACGCGGAGCTGCCGCACGCCGCCTCGGTGGCGGACGGCGCCGGGAGCACGGGCCGCGCGGGGGTGTGGCGGCCGGAGGAGGTGCTGCACCTGCCGGCGCCGCGGCTCGGCGTCGGCGCGTCCGCGACCGCCGGGGCGGACGCCGCTCCGGGGCCGCGTCTCGGCGCCGGGGAAGCGGCCGGGTCCGGCCCTGCCGTCGTCCTGGTCTCCGGCGGGCCCGGCGGTGGGCCGGTCCCCGCAGTGGCTCCCGCTGCTCCGGTCCGGGCGGCCGGAGCTGCCGACGGTCCGTTGCCGCCGCCGGAGCGTGCGGCGGCACCCGTGGCTCCGGCGTCCTCCGGCGTGCCGTCGGTCGGTGCGACGGCCGTGGCCGCCCCGGCTGCCTCGGCCGCCCTGGGCCCGGCGGCGCCGGACCGGCCGACCGGTGGCACCCCCGATGCCGCCCCGGAGGCCACCGACTCGCTCCCGTCTTCAGCCGGCGCGGTCACGGCAGATGGAGCTGCCCCCGAGGCGGAGACCCCTGCGCCCGAGGCCGACCCCGCCCCCGCGCCGGAAGCCGACCCCGCGTCGGCCCCCGTACAGGCCCCGCTCCCCGCGCGGGTGCGGGCGGAGCGGCCCTCCCGGGCGCCGGTGCCGAGCTTCCGCCTGGAGTCCGGCGGCCCGCCGCCCCTGCCGGAGGCCGCCCCCGTGCCGCCGACGTCCGACCCGGAGCCGTCTCCGGCCGCGCGGCCCCCGGCCGCCCCGTCGTCGGAGCCGGCGCCCGCCCGGGTCCGGGTGCAGCCGACCCCGACCGCCGCCGCCTGCGCCGTCCCGCCCGAGCGCGGGATCGACCAGGAGCGCGACTGGGTGCGCCGCACCTTCAGCGAGCAGTTCAACGCGATCGCCGGATCGGTGTCGCGGGCGATGTCGGAGGCGCCGGGCCTGCGTGCCGCGGACCGGGCCGAGGCGGCCGTGACGCTCACCGAGCTCGCCGCCGTCCGGCTCTACCTCGGCGGGGACAGCCGCGCCGCCGACGCCGCGGTGCGCCTGGCCGCCCCCGGCGCGCACGTGCCGCTGGCGCGGTGCGTGGCCGCCGGGCTGCGCCGTCTGCCGTCCTACCGGGGCCCGGCGCTGCTGCGCACCCGGCTCACCGACGCGGAGCGGGCGCTGTACCGCGAGGGCGGGCTGCTCACCGAGTGGGCGTTCTGCCACGCCCGCACCACGCTCCGGCCCGGCCCGCCCGGTGCGACCGACGTCCTGATCTGGTCGATGACGGCCCGTCGGACCGCGCTGCTCGACCCGGAGCCGCCGGACCGGGTGCTGTTCCTGCCGGGCACCGGCTTCAAGGTGCTGCGGGTGGAGGGCCGGACCGTGATGCTGCGCGAGCTGTCGCCCTCGGAGGCGGCCGCCGACGGCCGGGCCGACACGGCCCCGGCGCGGCTGGACGCGATGGCGCTGGCCGCCCTGGAGCGGATCCCGTCCGCGCTCGCCGGTGTCGGCACCGACGAGGACGCCGAATGGACCGAGCCGCCGGGGCTGCTGTCCGAACCGCGCCCGTCCACGCCTCGCCCGTCCGAACCCCACTCGTCCGAACCCCACTCGTCGACGCCCCGCGTGTCCACCTCCCGTACGGAAGGAGCCCGCCCGTGAGCAGGCAGGTCCTGCTGGTCTCGCCGGGCCGCCCGGGCGCCCACCGCTCGATCGCCGCCGCCCTCGCCGAGGCGTCCGAGGGGGCGCTGATCACCGTCGCCCCCGGCCGCTACGAGGAGGCGCTGGACATCACCCGGCCGGTGACCGTCGCCGCCGGGGACGGTGGCCCGGTGGAGGTTCACGCCGCCGCCGGCAGCACGGTGGTGGTGGAGGCCGAGGCGGTCCGGCTGTCCGGCCTGGTGCTGTCCGGCGCCGATCCGCAGGCCCCGGTGCTCGACCTGCGCCGGGGCCAGACCGCGCTCGACGACTGCCGGGTCGCCGGGGCGGCGTGGGCCGCCGTGCTGGTGTGGCAGGACGCCTCGCTGGCCGCGCGCGGCTGTGCGGTGGCCAACCCGCAGGGCGCCGGTGTGGTGGTCACCTCCACCGGGAGCAGCGTGCTGGAGGACACCGAGGTGGCCGACGCCGGCTCCTCGGCCGTGGTGGTCGCCGAGCACGGACGCCTGGAGGTCCGCGGGTGCCGGCTGGTCCGGCCCCGCGGCAACGGTCTCTGCGTCAACGGCGACGCGGCGGTCACCGTCGAGCGGACCCGGATCACCGGCAGCGGAAAGCCGGGCGTCGCCGTGGAACAGGCAGGCCGGGCGACGCTGACGGAGGTCACCGTCGAGGGCAGTGCCGCGGTGGACGCCTACCTCGCCGGCCGTGGCGAGACCACGCTCACCGGCTGCACCTTCGTCGGCTCGGCCGCCCAGGCGGTGCACGTCGCCGACGGGGCGGCGCCGGTGCTGCGCGACTGCACCATCACCGGCGCGGCCCGCAGCGGGGTGGAGGTCGCCGGCGGCGCCCGGCCGGTACTGACCGACTGCGAGGTCAGCGGGACGCCGGTCGGCCTGCGGGTGACCGGTTCCGGCAGCACGGCCGCCGCCTCCGGCCTGACCGTGCGCGACGCCGCCACCGCCGCAGTCCTGGTGGCCGACGGAGCCGCGGCCGAGCTGGACCGGCTGACCGTCACCGGCGGCCCGGGCCACGGCGTCCGGGCCGAGGGCGGCGCGCGGCTGGCCCTGCGGGAGGCGGGCATCACGCTGACCGGTGGGCACGGCGTCGAACTGGCGGGCCCGTCCACCACCGGCCGCCTCCAGAGCGTGCGGATCGCCACCACCGGCCGGGGCCAGGGGCTGGCCGTGCTGGACGGCGCCGCGGCCCACCTGGCCGCCGCCACCCTGGACGGCTGCCCGGCGCTGGTCGGGGAGGGCGCCGACCTGGCCGCCCACGAGAGCGAGTTCACCGGCTCCTCCGGTGTCGGGGTGCGCGTCCTGGCAGGCGGCTCGTTCACCGCGGCGGGGTGCCGGGTGACCGGCGCGCGCGGTCACGGCGTCGAGGTCGACCCGGACGCGCGGGCCGACCTCGCCGGGTGCACCGTGGCGCACAACGGCGGCGACGGCGTGCGCGCCACGGGCGCGTCCGGCGCGGTGCGGCTCGACGGCACGGACGTCCGGGACAACGCCGCCGACCGGCCGCAGCCCAGCACGGCCCGGGACGGCGCCGCGGGGGACGGTGCGGGGGGCGACGGCGCACCGCCGCGTCCGGCCGGCGGTCCGCTCGCCGAACTCGACGCGCTGGTGGGCCTGGAGAGCGTCAAGCAGGAGGTCACCGGGCTGATCAACCTCAACCGGATGACCAAGCGGCGCACCGAGATGGGCCTGCCGATGCCCCCGATGAGCCGGCACCTGGTCTTCGCCGGGCCGCCCGGCACCGGGAAGACCACCGTCGCCCGGCTCTACGGCGCCGTCCTCGCCGAGCTGGGCATCCTGAGCCAGGGCCACATCGTGGAGGTGGCGCGCGCCGACCTGGTCGCCCAGATCATCGGCGGCACGGCCATCAAGACCACGGAGGTCTTCACCAAGGCGCTCGGCGGTGTGCTCTTCGTGGACGAGGCCTACACCCTGACCAACCAGTCCCGCGGCAGCGGGCCCGACTTCGGGCAGGAGGCCGTCGAGACGCTGATGAAGCTGATGGAGGACCACCGCGACGAAGTGGTGGTCATCGTGGCGGGCTACTCCGAGCAGATGGACCAGTTCCTCGCCTCCAACCCCGGTATGGCGTCCCGCTTCTCGCGCACCGTGGAGTTCCCCAACTACGCGCCGGAGGAGCTGGTCACCATCGTCCGCGGCCTCTGTGCCAAGCACTGCTACGAGTTGACCGCGGACGCCGTGGCGGGGCTGCGCCGCTGGTTCGCGGGAGTGCCGAAGGGCCCGACCTTCGGGAACGGCCGCGTGGCCCGCCAGGTGTTCGAGTCGATGATCAGCAGCCAGGCGTCCCGGCTCGCCGCGCGGCCGCCGGCCGAGGAGGGCGAGCTCAGCCTGCTGACCGCCGCCGACGTCGCCGCCGTACCGGGGTCGGTCGGCGCGGGGCCGGTGGGGGCCGCCGCCCCCGGGCCCGACGCCGGCGGTCCCGGCCCCGGTCCTGCTCCGAGCGCCGCGCCCGCGCCCGCGTCCGGTCCCGCTCCCGGTCCGGCCGCGGCTCCCGCCCGCCACCTGGCCGCGCTGACCGGCCTCGGCCCCGTCCGGCAGGCGCTGGCGGCCCGGCTCGACGTCCTCGCCGAACTCGGCCAGGGCGCCGAGGGCCTGGCCGACGTCGTCCTGGAGGGCCCTCTCGGCAGCGGCAGGCGCGCTCTGGCCGACGCCTATGCGAGGTCGCTGGCCGGGGCCGGCGTCCTCCCGCTCGGCACCCTGGACCGGCTGCCGCTGTCGGAGGTCCCGGCGCGCTGGCCGGAGCAGCCGCGCGGCGTCCTGGCAGACGCCTTCCGGCGGGCCGCGGGAGGTGTGCTGCTGGCCGAGGCGGACCCGTCGTTCGAGCGCCGGCCGGCCACCGAACAGGCCGCGGTGGTCGACGCGTTGGCGGCGGAGGCGGCCGGGCGGGACGCGCACGGCGCCGTCCTGGTGCTCTCCGGGCACCCGCCCTACCTGCTGGACCTGCTGGCCGCCAGGACCGATCTGGCGGGCACCTTCGCCGAGTACCTGCGACTGCCCGCGTACAGCGGTGCGGAGCTGGCCGAGCTGACGGCGCGACGGCTGGCGGTGCTGGGCTTCGAGGTCACCGAGGAGGCCCGCGCGCTGCTGGCCGGGCAGGACCCGGGGCAGGGCGCGTTCGGCGCCCACCGGCTGGCCCTGCGGATCGCCGCACGGACCCGCACCCGCACGGTCGCCGCGGCGGACCTGACCGGGTCCGCGCCGCCGCGCGACCGGGCGGAGCCGGGCGCCGTCGCGGTGTGAGCCGGGGACCCGGGGCACCCTCCGGCCGGGCGGAGGGCGGCCGGGTGCAGCGATCGCTGGTCGCCGGGGCAGCGGGGCCGTGATCCGCTACCCGGCCCGCCACGGCTCCACCAGCATGGCAGACAGGTAGACCCTGGCCGGCCGATCTTGCCCGGCAAGATCGACCGGACAGGGCCTGGATCCGACACTCCTGAGAGGACCGGCCGATGGCCAACCAGACGACCTCCGTCAGCATCGAGGGGATGCTGTCCGCCCAGGGCAACTTCCAGACCGCGCTGGACGAGGTGAACCGCACCTACACGCAGATGGCGAGCCAGATCGAGACCCTGCAGGCGAGTTGGACCGGTGAGGCGTCCAACACCTACCTCGGCGCGATGAACACCTGGATCCAGGACTTCGGCACCGTGCGCGGCCAGCTGGCCCTGATGCTGGAGAAGCTCCAGGCGAACACCGGCAGCTACGACACCACCCACCAGGCCACCACCGACCTGGCCTCCCAGCTCAGCAAGGGGATGGCCGCCCCGCTGCCCGGCTTCTAGACCGCCCCGCCACGCCGTCTCCGCAGCGCCAAAGCCCCGAACCCCGGAGGAGTCACCCCATGAGCACCTACACGATCAACATGAGCCAGGTCGAGTACATCGTCGGCGAGATGTCGGCGATCAGCAGCAGGCTCCAGCAGACCCTGAGCCAGCTGGACGACGGCACCACGCAGCACCTGAGCGAGTGGAGCAGCGACGCCCGCAGCACGTACGACGCGGCCAAGCTCCGCTGGGACGCCGCGGCGGCCGAGATGGTCGCGCTGGCACGGAGCGCGACGGAGGCGCTCGGCGGGGCTCACGACGCGTACCACGCCGGTGAGCGGTTCGGCGCGGGCCTCTGGGACCAGTGACATGTCAGAGACCGACGAGTCGTCCGACCCGAACATCAACAACGAGGACTACGGGGGCGGGGACGACTCCGGCTCGGGCTCCGGGTCCGGCGGCGACCACCACTGGACCGGCGACCCCAACGTCGGCGCCGGCCACGGCACGTTCAGCGACACCGACCCGATCCTGCTGCCGACCGTGCCGCGCAACGGCGCCACCGGCCCCGGCACCACCGCGGTCAGCACGCCCTCGCTGGACCTCTTCGCCGCCAACATCGACCGGCTGATCGAGCCGATGAACGCCGTGATCACCGCGCTGGACGGCGTCTCGGTGGCCCCCGGCGCCTTCTACCACGCCAATCTGATGCGCAACAAGGTGAACGGGCCGAACGGCGACGACGGGCTGAAGAAGGACTTCGGCGATTCGCTGGCCTCGCTGGTGACCGGGCTGACCGACCTGCGGGACGGCGTCCGGTCGCTGAGCGCGAAGTACCGCACGACCGAGGAGGCCAACGCCATGACGGCCCGGGACTTCCAGCTCGCCATGACGGACGCCGTGGGCGACTTCAACGCCGTGGTCACCGCGACCGGCGGCACCGGCAGCGGCCCCGGCACCGGCGGTACCGGCCCCGGCACCGGCGGTACCGGCCCCGGCACCGGCGGTACCGGCCCCGGCACCGGCGGTACCGGCCCCGGCACCGGCGGTACCGGTCCGGGCAGCGGGACGGGCAACGGCGACGGCGGCAACGGCGAGGGCAACGGGAACACCCGGGCCTGACCGGCCCGGCCGGCCGCGCCGGCGCGGCGGATCGAGAGGAGAGCGGGCGGGTGCCCGACTACAACGGCCACGGCTTCCACCAGGGCGACGACGGCACGGTCTTCGGCAGCCCGGACGGCACGGCGGTCGGTTCGAGGAACGACTACGTCCTGTGGGACTGGAAGCAGATCATGGCGGCCATCACCGGCATGTCCGCCGGGGTCGGCTCGGACGCAAACCACCTGCACGCGCAGACGATCTCCGACCCGCAGTCGCTCCAGAACGCGGCCAACGTCTTCCACCGGGTGCAGCGGAGCCTGGAGGCGGTCGGCAAGAGCCTGGTCGACCAGGCCAAGGCGCTGGCCGGGGACGACGGGCCGTGGCGCGGCCCGGCCGCGGACGCCTTCCTCGACATGATGACCACATTCTCCCGCCAGGTGCTGGCCAACGCCAAGGTGCTGTCCGGCGGTTCGACCGGCCGCCACTCGGTGCCCCAGCAACTGGCGAACAACGCCGTCACCCTCAAGAACGCCCGGGACAAGATCGTCGAGATCGACCACCACTACGCCAACGAGGCGATCCGGATGAACGTCACGCCGATGTCCAACGGTCTCATCCCGATCAGTCAGAAGCCCGAGCTGGTCCACATGATGAGCGAGGACATGCGGGTGGTGCTGCAGACGCTCGCCGCGCACTACCAGTTCACCGTCGACGCGATCGTCTCCCCGCAGCCGGTGCCCTCGCCGATCAACGACCCCGCGGACGGTCCCGGGGCGGACGGCCCCGGCGGCCCCGAGCCGCTGCCGGACCCGGCCGGCCTCGGCACCGGGCTGCCGGGCGGCGGCGACCCGATCGGCACGGAGCTGGGCGCATTCGGCCCCGGGGGCCTGGATCCGGCCGGCCTGGGTTCCGCAGGCCTGGACCCGGCCGGTCTCGACCCGACCGCCCTCGACCCGACCGGCTTCGGCTCGGTGGGCGACCTGGGCGGCGGCACGGGCGGGGTCGGAGACCTCGACGGGCTCGGCCTGCTCGGGCGGCCGACGCCCTTCCCGGGCGGGACCGGCCTCGGTGGCCTCGGCGGCCTCGACCCGACCGGGCTCGACGGCGCGCTCCACCCCGTCTCCTTCCCGGGGCTGGGCGGCCTCGACGGCCCCGGCCGGTTCGGGGGCCTCGACGGCCTCGGGGGCCTGGACGGGGCCGGCCTGGGGGCGCTCGGCGCGCTTCCGTCGCTCGCCCTCGGGGGGATCGGCGGCCTCGGCTCCCTGCCCAAGGGCCTCGCCGCCGGCCGGGCCGGCACCTCGGCGGGACTGGCCGGCTTCCCGCGCGGCCTCGGTCTCGGCGGGCGGGTCGGCACCGGGCAGGGCGACGGCGAGGAGACCGGCACCGGGACCACCGACGGTCTGCGCGAGGGCGCGCCCCTCGGACTGACCGCCGGAACGGCCACCGAGTCCGGCCTGCCCGCCGGCTTCGGCGGGGCCGGCATGCCCTTCATGCCCGGCATGGGCGGTGCCCCGGCGGGCCGGGGCGCGGACGGCTCGGGCGAGCGGTCCGACGCCTCCGGGCTGCTGGCGCCGAGCTCCGAGCCCTGGGAGAGCGGGGCGGCCGGGGAGGACCACGAGGCCGGCTCGGCCGACGGCGCGGCGGCCGGCGGCGAGGGCCTGATGGCGGGCGGTCTGCCCTTCCTGCCCGCCGCTGGGGCCGCGCCGGCCGCGGGCCGCTCCGAGGACGCCACCGGTGTCCGCTCCGAGGCCTTCGGCCTGCTCGACCCCAGCGCCGAGCCGTGGGCTGCCGCCGAGGGCGCCGGTGACGCGGCGTCGGCGGGGTCGCCGGCACCGGCCGTACTGCCGGGCGTGGGCCTGTTGCCGGGCTTCGGCGCGGCAGCGGTCTCGACGGCCCCGGCCGCCCGGACCTCGGCCGTAGGGCCCGAGGCGCAGCGGCGTCCGGCCGAAGCCGGCGCCGCGGCGGAGGCCACCGGCGCGCAGGAGCGTCCCGGCCCCGCGGAGCCGCTCACCGTGGCCGAGCGGACCGCCGCCCTGCCCAGGCCCGTGCCGGACGGCACCGAGGAGGACCCGGGGCTGTGGGACCGGGAGGCGGGGGCCTTCGTCGAGCTGCTCTGGGCGGTCGGCCCGGCCCGGGACGGCCGGGACGGTACCGAGGACCGGACGGCCGCCACCGACGACGCCACGACCGAGCCCTGGTCCACCTGGCAGCCGGACCGCGCCGGCGCCACCGCGGCGGCCGGCGCGCACACCGCGTCGCCGCTGGTGCTCGGGTGCGGCGAGGGCGGGCCGGAGCCGGAACCCGAACCGGCCGAGGAGACCGACCCGTCGGAGGCCGAGGAGCCCGCCGAGCAGCGGGGTTTCGCCCACCTGCTGGTCCAGGAGGAGAGCGTCTGGGGCACCGCGCCGGAGGGCCGCGCGGGCACCGGCGCCACCCACTGATCCGGCTGATCCGGGCCCGGAGCGCCCGCTGCCGGGCCCGCCCGCGGTCCCCGGCAGCGGACCGACCCGACGACGAGAGGAACCCCCAGTGCCCAGTCCCTACGACGAGCAGATCGACGACCTGCTGGCGCAGTACGAGCGCCAGCGCGCCGAGGCCGCCGAGACCAGGCGGCGGATCGCGGAGACCACCGCGACCGCCGCCGACCCCCGACAGGCCGTCAAGGTGACGGTCGGGGCCCAGGGCGAGCTCACGGCCGTGGAGTTCCCCACCGGCGCCCACCGCCGGATGGCCCCGAAGGAGCTGGCCGACCTGCTGGTCACCACCGTCGCACGGGCCCGGAGCGAGGCCCAGGAGGCCGCCGCCTCCGTGGTGACCGGGCAGCTCCCGCCCGGCGTCACCCTCGGCGACCTGCTCCAGGGCCGGATCGATCCGGCCGTGGTGCTCCCCGAGGATCCGGCCATGCCGGACGCCGTCCGGGAGTACGTGCTGCACGGCCACCCGGAGGCGGGCCGTGGCTGACCGCGTCTTCTCCGTCGACACCGAGAAGCTGGCCGCCGCCGCGCCCCAGGTGCAGGAACTGGCCGGGCTGATCAGATCGGTCGGCACCCGGCTGGAGGCGCGGCTGGGCGAGCTCGGCACCTGCTGGGGCGACGACTACACCGGCCGGGAGTTCCACCAGCAGTACGGCCTGCCGAAGGAGCAGCTCACGGAGGCGATCGACGGCACCGCCGAAGTGCTGGACAGCACCGTGGACGGCATCGGGACGATGGCCAAGGGGCTCCGGCGGACGGAGGAGCAGAACGTCGAGGCGCTGCGCCCGCTCGCGGCCGGCGTCGCCGACCTGAACGGCGGGGGCGGCCCGCGCCCCGGCACGCCCCACTCCGGCCGGCGCTGACCCGGGCGGTCCGGCCGACCACACCTCGACCGCCCCCACCTTGACCGCCCCCACCTCGACCGACCACGCAGAGCACGGTGTCCGATGAGCGTCCAGATGCCCCCCTCCTTCGACTGGCTGGCGAAGCTGACCGTCGGCCAGTCCTGGCCGCACGCCGACGAGGACAAGCTGCGCGAGCTCGGTTCGGCCTGGCACGACGCGGCCCAGGAGCTCCACGGCATCGGCCAACAGCTGGGCGCCTCGGCGTACGGCGTGCTGGACAGTGTGGGCGGTCAGGTGGCCGAGGAGTTCCGGGCCTTCGTGACCCAGCTGGAGTCCGCCCTGCCGGAGATGGCGGAGTCCTCGAAGCAGATGGGGGACCTCGGCAAGCACACCGCCCTTCAGGTCGAGTACTCGAAGTACATGATCCTCGGCCAGCTCGTGCTGCTGGCGGCGCAGATCGCCCAGTGGGCCTTCTTCGCGCCCGAGGTCCTTCCGGCCGCGATCACCTCGGCACGGGTCGCGGTGAAGATGATCCTGCGCCGGTTGCTGATCTCGGTCGCCGCCGGCGTCGGACTCGGCGTGGGTCTGGACGCAGCCGTCCAGACCATCCAGTTCCTCAAGGGCGACCGCACGCGCTGGAGCACCGAGAACACGGTGTCGGCGGCGGTGTCCGGGGCGATCGGCGGTGCCGTCGGCGGGGTGTTCTTCGGCGTCGGCGGGGTCGTCGCGCCGAGGTTCGCGAACTCGCTGGTCGGCAAGGGCGTGCTGGGCGCGGCCACCGGGGTCACCACCGCGGGGATCATGCTGGGCGTGTACGGCGGCGAGGAGCTCCTCGGGGCCTCCCTGGCGGCGGGCGCGGTGGGCGCGCTCGGTGGCGGCGGCCGGCGGCGGTTCGGCGGCAAGGACGGGACGGTGTCGGTGGACCCGGTCACCGTCGACGTGCCGGACCGCCCGGCGCTCGACGTCTCGGGCGAGCCGGCCGACAAGACCGGGGAGCCGGTGCCGGTGCCGGTGCCACTGCCGCTCCCGGTGACCGGCGAGGGCGGGCCCGGGCCGAGCGGCGGCCGGGGCGGTACGGGCACCGAGGGGGCGTCGGCGGGCGGCCGTCCGGGTTCCGGCGGAGCGGGCCGGGAGCGGTCCGACGGACCGCCACCGGCGTCCGGCGGCACGTCCGGGCGCGTCGCCGCCGTCCTGCCGGGCTTCGCGACGGCGACCGGCGACACCGGACGGACCGCCGCCAGGGGCGCGGCCGGCGCGGCGGCCGCCGCCGGCACCGCCGGGGCGGGCGCCGGGCGGCAGGGTGCGGCTGGCGCCGCGCGGGCGCAGGCCGCCACCGATGCGGCGACCGGCGGCGGAGCCGGGCGTTCTGCCGGAGCGTCCACCGGGCCGGTCCGGTCGGCGGAGGGCGGGACGCCCCCGGCCGGGCACACCGGATCGGGCGGCCGGACGGCGGCCGGCGCCTCCGGTGGGGCCGGCGCGCAGGCCGGACCGGGCGGCGGCTCCCCGAACCCGGCGGTCCGGACAGCCTCCGGCGGGCCGGAGGGCAGGACGCCCGCGCCCGCGGCGGGTGCTGCCCGCACCGGAGACATGGCTGAGGGGGAGGCGGGCGGCGGCTCCGGCCGCACCGCCCCGGCGGCGGGCCGCCCCGCGACGTCCGCCGCCCCGGCGGCGGCCGGTCCCGTCGGAGCGGAGCCCCGGGGGCGGGCCGCCGGCGCGGCCACGGTCCGCACGGAGACCGGCCCGGCCACGGCGGGTTCGGCCGCCCCGAAGGGCGAGCCGGCCCCGCGCCCGGCAGCGGCAGCGGCGACGGCCACGTCCGGCGGTCCGGCCGACAGCCGGCCGGCCCCGGCGGAGCCGCGTCCGTCCGGGGCGGGCCCGTCCGACGCCGGGCCCGCGGAGCCCCGTCCGCCTCGTCCGTCCGAGCCCCGCCCGTCCGACTCCGGTCCTGCGGACCCCCGGCCGCCGACGCCGCGCGTCCGCCCGGACCGGACGCCGCGGTTCGTCGTCCGGTCCTCCTTCGAGGCCCGCCGTTTCGAGCACGACGGCCCGGTCACCGACCTCACGGTGCGGGTCGCCTTCCGCGACGGCGGGCGCGGGCACGACACCGCCGGGATCTGGGAGCGCGTGGTCCGCGGCGTCGAGGAGCACTTCAACGCCCCCCGGTACGAGCTCCCCAGCGGCGACCGGCTGCACGTCACCGTGCTGCCCGCCCGCCCGGGCGAATCCGCGCACCTGACGGTGGACCTGGTCGGCCGCGACCACGCCATGGACCAGCGCTCCTGGTGGCCGGACGCCGAGCCGGTCGACTACGCCCACGAGATCGGGCACCAGCTCGGCCTGCGCGACGAGTACCGCACCGCGGACCTCCCGCACCGCCCGGACGTCGAGGGCAGCCTGTACGGCGACTACCGCCGCCCGGCCCCCGAGGGCCTGCGGCAGGGCGGGTTGCGCGTCCGGCACCGGGGGCTGATCGGCGCCGTCGTGGGCGATCTCGGCGCCCCGGCCCCTGCCGGTCCGCACCCCCGCACCTGGGACGAGGCCCGGGCGGCGGCCACCCCGCACGCCCGCAGTCACACCTGGGTGGACCCGGTCTCCGACCCACTGCACCTCGGGCCGGGCAGCCGCCCGCGGTCCTCCGAGTCGCTGCTCGTCGCGCCGCGGACGCACGCCGCGCAGACCGGCTGGCAGACCGGCCCGCAGGGCAGCAGCTCGCACGGCCAGTCCTCACACGGTCAGTCCTCACACGGTCAGTCCTCGCACGGTCAGTCCTCGCACGGCCAGTCGTCCACCGGCGGGCCGTCCCAGGCCCAGGGTTCCGACGACACCTCGCGCAACTCGGTGATCATGCAGCCCGGCTACTCCTCCGGGGACCAGTTCGGCATCTCGGTGGCCCTGCTCGACGACCCGGACCTGCACGTCCTGATCGCCCGCGGACCCGATCCCGGCACGCCCGGACACGACGCGGTCCGCGACAAGTCCCGGGCGATCGGGGCGTTCTACGAGTCCGTGGGGATCGAGCGGGAGCGGATCCACTACGTCCCGGTGCCGAGCATGGAGAAGAAGAGCCTCTGGCGGGCCCTCAACGCCGAGGCGTACCGCATGGTGCGGCAGGACTGGAGGATCGAGAAGCCGTTCGACGAGATGTTCCAGGTCAAGGAGATCTGGGGGGTCACCGACGCCACCGACCTCGTCGCCGAGCGGTTCTCGCCCCAGCTGCGCGAGACGGTGCGCGAGGCCTGGGGTCTGACCGACGCCGACGACGCGCGGATCGGCTCCTGGTTGTCCGGCCGGGGGATCGATCTGCCGGCGTCCGGCGGGAAGGTCCTGGTGATCTGGTCCCGCTTCACCGGCAAGGCCACCCAGTGGAGCGACCTGCGCAGCCGGATGGAGCACGACACGAGCTTCCAGGGCATCCGGCAGCTCGTGCGGGACGTCGCGCACGCGTACGACGCCGTCGTCATCACCGGCGACCCGCACCCGAACGCCGCGAAGGCCGGCAAGTGGGACGAGCTGGTCAACGGGCTCCGGGCCGAGCTGGGCGTCGGCAAGATCCACCAGATCACCGGCTTCTGGCGGGGCGGCGGGCCGGAGCTGACCGGCTGGGGCGGCCACACCCGGGCCGGGCAGTTCCGCCTCTACGACTACCTCGGCCGCCACCACAGGCTGGACCACCTCGGCTTCCGCTCCGGCAACCTGGAGGCCGTCGCGCTGCTCGGCCACCGGGTGACCTACCTGGAGGAGGCCGGCGCCAGCGGCTCGTCCCGGATGGAGAGCTGGCACGACACCGGCGACGGCCGGACGTCCCTCGGCGGCATGGCCCCGGGCTACGAGCGGGTGACCGTCCCCGAACCGCCCACCGCCTCCGGCCGGTTCGCCCAGCGCTACGACCTGGACGGGTACGACTCCGAGGGCGGGAAGTACCAGCCGCCGCCCCCGAACAGCTGGTGGCAGAAGCCGGTCGAGGTGCACGGTCGGGAACGCGGCTTCGGAATCGCCGAACTGGACGGCATCCGCGAGCAGTTGGGCCTCTCCGAGGCCGACCGGAGCGGGGCGGCCCGGGCCGCGTTCCACACGGACCGGGTCCGCCACCTGCAGCGCCGGTACGAGACGCTGCGCAGCGGCGTCGTGGCCTACTCGGGCGGCGGCCCGGAGGTGGAGGCGTACCTGGGCGGGTACGACCGGTACTTCCGGATGCCTGCCGACCAGTACCCGGCCGGGCCCGAGCAGCTGTACCACGACCTCGCCCAGCACGCCCTGCCCTCGCTGCCGCAGCTGTGGCAGTACTACCGGAGCCTGGTGGTCCAGGCGTACGCCAACGCGGCCGCCGCGTCGGCGCAGGCGGTGCCGGGCGAGGTGGCCCCCCGGGCGCCGCAGTCCGACGGCCCCGACCGCACCGGCTCCGCGTCCGCGGCGCCGGGCGGTGCCGGCGCGTCGTCCCCGGGCGCAGGACCCTCGTCCGCGGGTGGCGCAGGGTCCTCGTCGCCGGGCGCCGGGTCGTCCGCCGGGTCCGGTGACCCGGCCGCGCCGACCGGGCGCCGGGCCGGCGGGATCGGGGCCGGGACCGCGCGGGAGCAGTACGGCATCCCCGAGAAGAACTTCGGGAAGTTCCGGCGGCTGGCACACGACCGGGGCCTGGTCATCGACGTGCGGCCCACCAACACCGAGGCGCCGAAGTGGCTCGACCGGGGGATGCTGCCGAAGCCCAAGGACATCAAGGCCAAGACCATCAACGAGCTGGACGTCCACCTCGGGGCGAAGCGCGAACACATCGGCCTGGTCGGGTACTTCGAGCCCGAGCTGCCCGCGCGCGAGGCGTTGGACGACGCCGGTGCCCGGGAGCGGGTCGAGGCCCGGTACCGCCAGCGCGCCCACGAGTTCGCCGAACTCGCCCCGGTGCTGCGCCGGCTGTCCGACGAGGGCCGCTTCACCGTCCGCGACGGGCTGGTGCTGGGTCGCGACGGCCAGGGCGAGTGGCGGGGCATCACCGGTGACCACGACGTCTTCGACATCACCAGCCCCGGCGGCTCCCGGCTGACGCCGGCCCGGTACGACGGCGTGGTGGGGGAGATGATGGCCAACGACATGGCCGTCATGCACGGCGCGCACAGCTACTGGGCGCCGCAGTCGCCGTTCAGCAAGGGCATCTTCGACAAGATCAACGCCTCCCACCTGCCGGGCGGCGAGCCGCTGGTCCGGTTCCGCCCGGGCGCGGAGGACGCCGAGCTGGTCCACGCCGCCGAGCGGCCCGCAGGGGATGCGGCGTTCGACCGCCCCGCCGAGTCGGTCACCCATCACCCGGCCGAGCGGTCCGCGGTAGGCCCGGCGCACCCGGGCGGGGCCGGCATCCGCCCGACCGGGCCGACCGACGAGGGTCCGCGTGCCGAGGAGCCCCACGCGCCGGCGTCGTCCGTACCGTCGTCCGTACCGCCGGCCGTGATGCCGGACGGGCCGCTGTCCGGGCGGCCGTCGCCCGCGCGGGGCACCTTCCCGTTCCGGGCGGGCTCCGGCGAGCCCGATCCGGTCCAGGCCGCGCGGGTCGACGCGCTCGCCGCCGAGCTGGCGGTCGACGCGGTGGCGCGGTCGGCCGCGGGCCTGCCCCTGCCGCGGGTGACCGTCACCGGACACGCCAACGGCACGGTCGCCGGACAGCCGCACTTCGGCCGGTCGATGCAGCTCGGCCGGGCTCGGGCGGAGGCCGTGGCCGAGTTGCTCGGCCGCCGCCTCGGCGTCCACCTGGGCGGGGCGGACGCCGCGTTGGCGGCGGACCGCGTCGAGATCACGGTGCGCTCGCGCGGCCAGGAGCTGCCGGAGGGCGCGGATCCCACCCGGGTCACCGAGGAGACCCGACGTCAGGCTGTCGTCACCGTCGAGCACCCCGTCCCCGCCGAGCCGCCGCACCACGTCAACCCGCCGGTGCCGAGCGAGGGTTCACCGGGCGGACCCACTCCGGAGCGTGCGGCGGCCGAAGGTCCGGACGCCTCCGCAGCGGCCGCAGCGGCCTCGGGCACCGCCGAGGCGGCCGGGATCCGGCGGGACCGGCTCTCCGAGCAGGACCGCAACGCCCTGGACCGCGCCGTGCGGCACCGGATCGACCAGGAGACGATCTCCTACCTCTTCGGCGACGGCCCCCGGACCGACCGGGCGGCGGCCGGGACGGGCGAACACCCGTCCTGGGTCGACGACCGGGCGCTCGGCCGCTGGGCCGCCGGGGTCGAGCTGGAGCCCAAGTACCGGACCCTGCTGGAACTCAACCGGCTCTCCCACGAGGGCGACGCCCCGCGGGACCGGTCGCTGCTCTACCTCGGCGCCAACGCCGACGTCGAGCACCCGCTCTTCACCACCCGCGCCACGGAGCTGACGCTGGTCGGCGTGGACCCGATGAACCTCAACCCGGCCACCCGCCGCGCCCACCTGGACGAGGTGGTGGGCGCCATCGTCCGGAACCTGCGCGCCTACGCGCGCGACGGCCACACCGTGACCGGCACCGAGACCGACCCCGGGCGGGTGACCACCGTCCGCGTCGAGGGCCCCGACGGGCAGCCGGTGCTCACCGTCGACTACCACTCCCTCACCTACGACGAGTACCTCGCCGAGCACCCGGGCGAGCGGTTCGACGTGGTGATGGACAAGGACTCCTGGCTGCTGGAGTGGCGTTCGGAGGACGGCGTGGCGGAAGCGGTCGCGGGCCTGCTCGCCGACGACGGACGGTGGATCGGCGGGACCGAGCTGACGCGCAGCGCCGAGGCCCGGTTCGAGCGGCCCGCCGACGGCGGCACCGGCCACGCCGGCACCGGACACGGCGTCACGGGTGCCGGCGCGGTCTGGAGCGGCTACCAGGACCTCCAGATCCGCACCCGCGCCGCCGGCCCGGACCCGTCCGCCACCGCCGACCCGTCCTCCTCCATGGCCTCCTCCTCCATGGCCCCCGCCGCCGACCCGCGCACCGAGCTCCTCTTCGAGGCCGTCGCGAAGGCCACCAGGACCCGCTTCCAGTTCCGCGACTGGACCTTCGACGAGGCGGCGTACGTGTCGATGCTCGACGAGGACCTCGCCAACTCGCTGCCCTACCACGCCTACTTCGGGTCGGCGGACGAGGCGGCGAACGCAGCGGCCGCGCTCGCCCTGCTGCCCGGTGTGGCGACCCGGCTGTCCGCCGAGATCGCCACCTTCGCGCACACCGACGGCGACTTCGGTCCCCGGCGCGTGCTCACCGACCTCCTCGCCCTCCTCGACCTCGACCCCGCCCTCCTCACACCCCCGGGGGCCACGTCGTCCTGACCGTGCCACCACCCGCGCCGGGGCCCGGCCTCCGGCGACGTCCCCTACCTGCGGGCGATGCAGGGGCACCTCAACCGGGTCGTCCGGGAGTCCGCGGCGGCCACGGGCGCGGTCTTCGTCGACATGGCCGCCGTGTCGGAGGGGCACGACGCCTGCGCCCCGATCGGGACGCGGTGGATCGAGCTGCTCTTCTTCAGCACCAGCCTCGCCCTCGTCCACCCCAACCCCCTGGGCGAGGCGCGGATGGCGGACCAGGCGATGGCCGCGCTGCGGATCGGCTGACCGGGACGGCGCACCGGCGGGCGACGTCCGGCCGGACGTCGCCCGCCGTTCGGCGCTCAGGACCGCTGCGCGCCGTCCGCGCCGACCACCAGCCAGTGGGCCGGCAGCTCGATCCGGTTGCCGTCCGGGCCGAACTCCGTGAGTGCCAGCGGCATTTCGCCGACCGCGAGGACGGCGAGGCCGGCCGCGTGGAAGAGTGCGGCGAACGCCTCGTCGGCGACCTCGGCGGGGGCGAGACCGTGCTCGAACACCGGGCGGAGCTTCGGCGGCGGCCCGGCCGGGCTCTGCACGAGGCCCGCCAGGACCTGCTTCGCCGCGGCGGCCGGCTCGACGACGAAGGCCCGGCCGTGCTCGCCGACCAGCGCGGCGACGGCCTCGGCGACCGCACTGCGGTCGGCGGCCTCGCTCTGGTGGATCACACCGCGCACGTACACGTTGGCGTCGCCGAGGCGGTCGTGGAGCGCCCGGACGGCCTTGGCGTCGGTGGCGTCCAGCTGGGCGAACTCGGCCCGCCGCGCCGGATCCCCGCGCCGGGCGAGGCCGACGGCCGCGGCGGACAGATCGACCCCGAGCACGCGGGCGAAGCGGTCGGCGAGGAAGCGGGTCTGGGTGCCGTTGCCGCAGCCCAGGTCGACGAGGGGCAGCTCCGGGTCGGCCAGCTGCGGGTCGAACAGCACGAGGTGGCGTTCCGCGGTGATGGCCGGCTCCGCGTCCCAGATCACCCCGCCCGGCTCCTCCGGCGCGTCGCGCCAGAAGCCCTCCCAGGCGTCGCGGTACCGACTCGTCACGCTCATGGCGGAGACCTCCGGGTGTCACGCACGGTGTTGCGGTCGTGTCTATCGGTACCGGGCCCGGGCGGCAAGCATCCTGCGGCGGGCCCGTCGCGCGGTGTCGCCGGCCGCAGGCAGCGGCAAGGGGTCGGGGACCGCCGGCCGGGTGGAGCCCCGCCGTGCGCGTCGTCCGGGACGGGGAAACCGCCCGGAGGACGAGGACGCGGGGACCGGCCGCCCGGCAGCCTGGTGGGGTGCTCCGGGGAACCGCCCCGGGGCGTCCACCGACGAGCCAGCGGAGCGTGGCCCCATGACCGTCCATCAGCCGAGCAGCCCCGAGCCCGCGCGCCCGGGGCCCGCGAGCCCGGAGGCTGCACGCCCCGAGCCTTCGAGCCCGGAGCCGACCCGCTCCGGGTCGGGCGGCCTCGCGGAGGCAGGCCCCGCCGGTGCCGTGCAGCGGCGCGAACTGGTCCTGCGCGCGGCCGTGCGGCAAGGACTGCTCGACCCCGAGGACGCGCTGCTGGCGGCCTTCGTCGACCTCGACGGGGTGGCCGCGAGCGTCGCTGCGCTGCACCGGGCCTTCCCCGCCGACCTGGACGTGCTGCACACCTTCGCGGCCAAGGCGAACTGCCTGGTGCCGGTGCTGGCCGAGTTGCGCGGCCTCGGCATGGGCTGCGAGGTGGCCGGCCCCGGCGAGTTGGCCCAGGCGCTGGCGGCGGGCTTCGACGCCGCGCGGATCGTCTTCGACTCACCGGCCAAGACCCGCCGCGAGCTGGCCCGGGCACTGGACCTCGGCATCGCGGTGAACATCGACAACTGGCAGGAGCTCGCCCGGGTCGACGCGCTCCTGGACGCCCGCGAGTCCCCGACCCGCTCCCGGCTCGGCGTCCGGATCAACCCGCAGGTCGGCGGCGGGACGATCGGGGCCATGAGCACCGCCACCGCGACGTCCAAGTTCGGCATCCCGCTCGCCGACGAGGGCGATGCGGACCGCCTGCGCGCGGCCTTCCGGGAGCGGCCGTGGCTCGGCTGGCTCCATGTGCACGTCGGCTCCCAGGGCTGCCCGTTGGACCTCATGGCCCAGGGCGTCGGCGAGGCGGTCGCCTTCGCCGAGCGGCTGAACGCCGGGCCCGGCCCCCGCCGGGTGGTGGGCATCGACATCGGCGGCGGACTCCCCGTCAACTTCGCCGGGGAGGAGACCGACCCCACCTTCGAGGCGTACGTGGACCGGCTCCGGGCCCACGCGCCGGCGCTGTTCCAGGGCGGCTACCGGGTGGTCACCGAGTTCGGCCGCTCGCTGCTGGCCAAGAACGGCTTCACCGCCGCCTACGTCGAGTACACCAAGGTGTCCGGGGGCCGGCACATCGCCCTCACCCACGCCGGCGCGCAGGTCGCCACCCGGACCGTCTTCATGCCCGAGGCCTGGCCGCTGCGGATCAGCGCGCACCACCCGTCGGGCGCGGCCAAGGCCGGGGAGCCGGTGGAGCAGGACGTCGCCGGGCCGTGCTGCTTCGCGGGCGACGTGGTCGCCAGGGCCCGGCCGCTGCCGCTGCTGGAACCCGGCGACCTGGTCGCCCTCCTCGACACCGGCGCCTACTACGCGACGACCCACTTCGAGTACAACAGCCTGCCCCGGCCGGCCGTGCACGGCTTCACCGTGGACGCCGCGGGCGGCGTGCACTTCGAGCCACTGCGGCCGGCCCAGGGCATCGACGAGCTGGTCCGGGCCGACCGCTGACCCCCGGGGGCCGCGGGGGCCCGGGGCGGCCCGCGGCGGCCTGCGGTGGCCCCCGGGGCCTGCGCCGGCCGCGGGGACCCCGACGTCAGGACACCAGGGTCTGCTCCTCCAGCTCCGTGAGCCGGACGGTGCAGAGTCCGCCGCGCTCGGTCCGGACCTCCGTCACCTTCAGCTGGGTGCCCGGCAGCAGGATGAACTCCTCCTCGCCGGTGAACGCGGAGAACGCGCGGATGCCCACGGCCCGGGCGGGCTCCACCTCGAAGAGCGTCCGCTTGCCGCGGCTGCCGAGGAACGCCCGGGCCACACCCAGCTCGGAGGTGCAGGAGGACACGCCCCACCAGGTCACCGTCCGGCCGAGCGGGTACTGGCCCCGCAGGTCCAGCGGCACCCCGCGCCAGAGCGGCGCCGTGCGGGCGGGCAGCTGCGACACGGCCGCGAACAGCAGCCGCAGGTACGGGAGGTAGGGGACGAGCCGGCTCCGGTCCGGCGAGCGCAGGATGGCGTTGATCTCCCGGTAGAACGCGGACTCGCAGGTGTAGAGGTAGAGCGCGGCGATCGCGTCGGCGGACAGCCCGCCCGCCGTCTCGTCGGCCCGCCGCTTGCCGAACTCGTGCGCCCGCGTGACGTGCCGGTCCAGCCCGGACAGCAGCTCGGCGACCGGGCCGACGGCGTCGCGGAAGTCCATCATCGGCGTGTCGAACACGCCGGTGATCGCGGGGAGGACGAGTCCCTCGTCCTTCACGCTCGCCAGGCGGTCGAGGTAGAGCTGGTGCAGCTCCATGGTGGACGCGATGAAGGCCCCCATGCGCTCGGCGGTGTCGCCGTCCGCCCGGCCGTCCTCCGCCGCGCGCTCGTTCCACCCCGTGCTCGGCAGCCAGTCGATCTCGTCCGCGCCCAGCGAGGCGAGGGCCGCGTTCACCGTGCCGAAGTGGTCGCCGTCGCAGAAGATGTCGCCCTGCGCCGCGGGGTTGGCGTGGTCGATGTGCCGGACCTCGACCGCGGGGTACTTCTCCTGCAGCTTGAGCACGACCTTCTTCAGGCTGCGCGCGTGCGCGCCCCACCACGCGAAGACCACACCGCGGTCCTCCTCGGCGGCGTCCTGCTTGGCCTTGAGGATCTCCTCGACGATCCGCTCGGCGACCGGCCGCCAGAACGCGGTGTGCCGGTCGGTCCCGGTCGAGCCGTCGCTGCTGGCGGTGAGCGCCGCGTTCAGCAGCAGCACGCCCTGGGTGAGCATCGCCTGGAACCACTCCGGCGGCTGGACGGTCTCCCGCTCCTTCAGCAGCGCGCGGATGTCGGCGATCGGCGTCTTCTTGACGATGCCGTACTTCCACATCGCCGCCGCCTTGATGATGCAGCGGATGCTGACGACCCGGCCGAACTGGCTGTCCTTCCAGTCGTGGAAGGTGTTGTCGAACATGGCGATGCCGGTGGCGCTCTCCGGCCTCGGGTAGGGGTTCTGCCCGAAGACGACGACCTTCCACTTGTGCGGCGCGTTCGGCTTGAGCGCCTGGAAGGTCAGCTCGCGGACCGGGACGACCTCCGGGCTGCGGCCCGTGCCGATGAACGAGGCGGCGTCCGGCTGTGCCTCGATGACCGGCTTCAGCAGCGGCAGCCAGGGCTCGCCGCCGCCCTTGAAGAGCTCCGTGAGCGCCAGCGGGTCGTTCGGGTCGGGCGTCGCGGGGGTGGCGGGGGTGGTGGCGTCGGTCATGGTGGCGGGCTCCGAAGGTCGGACCGTGCGTGCGCAGGGCGGGCGTGCTCGTGAGGGGCCGTCAGTCTCTGCTGACCGCCACTCACAGTCCTACCGTCCGGGTCTGACAGCCGGCCCGGCGCCTCCGGCCCGCGGGCGCCGGCGGGCCCGGGCCGCCCGCGCCCGGGCTGCCCGTGCCGGAGCCGCTCCGTCACTGCCGCTCTGTCAGTGCCGCCCGCTAGCGTCGGTGGTGTTGGACGAACCGCAGCTCGATCGGAGTGAAGTATGACCATGGACCGCGTGCAGTCGCCGCTCAAGGTCGTGTTGACCGACATCAACGCGACGGTGGTGGAGGCGTGGCGGGCGGCGTTCGCCGACGCCCCGGGGATCGAGATCCGCCAGGGCTCGATCCTCGACGAGCAGGTGGACGCCTGGGTCAGCCCCACCAACTCCCGCGGCCGGATGGACGGCGGCGTCGACGCGGTGGTCAAGCGGCACCTCGGCGCGGGCATCCAGCTGCGCGTCCAGCGGGCGATCCGCGACCGGTTCGCCGGCCGGCTCCCGGTGGGCAGCGCGGTCTGCGTCCCGTCCGGGGCGGCCAACCCGACGTTCCTGATCTCGGCGCCGACGATGGAGACGTCCTCGCAGAACGTGAGCGAGACCCTGAACGTGGCGCTGGCGTGCGCCGCCGCGTTCCAGGCGGTCCACCAGCAGAACCGGAAGACGCCCGGCAGTATCACCTCCGTGGCGCTGGTCGGGATGGGCGCCCAGACCGGCCGGGTGCCGGCACGGGTCTGCGCCAACCTGATGTGGACCGGCTACACCCTGTTCCAGGACCACTGCTTCGAGGACTACGACGACCTGCGCGCGACGATCACCGCGCAGCTCGACGACCTGGAGAGGGCGCCCGTCGAGCAGCGGGTGCGGATAGCCCCGCCCGCGCGCCGCACCTCCCGTCGCTGACCGGCGCCGTCGCTGACCGGTGTCACCGTCCGGACCCGGCCCGGGCCCGGACGGCGACGCGAGTCGGCGACGGGAGCCGGCCTCACGCGGGTTCGAGGACGATCCAGACCTGCCCGGGGTGGAAGGCCATCGGCTGCCCGGCGTAGCGGAACTCCGTGCCGCCGGCCGGATCCGGCCGGGACCAGCTGCCCCGGTACGCCGCGCCGTCGCGCAGGAAGACCGCCTCGCCGCTGCCGACCGTCGGGGCGAACGGCACCAGGTGCCCGAAGGAGTCGACCAGCCCCCGCGGCGACGTCGTCTCGGTGACCTTCTGCACCACGATCGTCGGTGCGCCCATCTGCCCGGCGTCCGTCGTCATCGCCGGCTTGCCGTCCACCGCCACCAGGTACTTGCCCTGCGCGGCGGACCAGGTGAAGGTGAACGAGGCGGCCGGCATCCGCGCGGTGAACGAGCCGGTCGGGACACCGCCGGCCGGTGCGTCGCCGAAGTGGAACCCGACGTCCCGGGCGGCCGCCGCGTCCGGGAAGTGGTCGAGGATCCCGGACGGCACCACGTACTCGTTGAACGGCGCCACGTTCCACTTCCCGCGGAAGAAGGAATCGTCCTGCTGCGGCGAGCAGTTGAACAGATCGGCCCGCGCGAGCACGGGCAGGAACGCGGTCTGTGCGCCGGAGTAGGCGAAGTCCACCCGTCCGTACTGCTGCAGGAGCGGCAGATCGGTCTCCCGGGCGCTGCGCACCGGGCCGATCCGGTCGCCCTGGGGCAGGTGGTTGGAGTCGTACACGGCCAGGAAGCGGGAGAGCCCGCCCTCGACCTCGATCGCGTAGACCACGTCGGCGGCGTTCACACCCGTCTGCGGCCGGGCGGCCGGAGCGTTGTCGATCTTGACGGCGACGATCCGGCCGGCCCCGCCCGGGAGCCCGGTGAGCGGCGACACGCCGCCGGGGGCCGGGGGAGGGGCGGCCGGCGGGGCCGACCCGGTGGCCGACGGACCGGCGGGCGGACCGGCCGCCGGAGGCCCCGGGGAGCCCCCGCCGCCGACGGTGAGGACGGCCGCCAGCACCGTCGCGAGGAGGACGGCGACGCCGCCCACGACCAGGGCCGCGATCCGCTGCCGGAGCGACAGCGCCCGCCACCGGCCCCGCGCACGTTCGAAGTACCGCATCCGGGCCCACCTCCGTGCCCCCGGCTCTCAGGACCCCGCCACCTGGGAGGACGAACCGGCCGGCCCGTGCGGTTCCGCCAGATATCAGCTCTTTCGTCCGGTCCGCCGACCCGGTTCCGCGCGGCCGCTGCTCCGGGCCGCTGCTCCCGCTCTCAGAGCCCTCTCAGAGGGCCCGGGCGAGGCTCCGGCACACCAGGCCGGCCAGGCGGCACCAGGCCCGTGCCACCCCGCCGGGCACCCGGTACCAGGCCAGGCCGAACGGCAGGGCGATGGCGAACCACGACGGCGGCGCCATCTCGCCGGGCCGCTGCGCGCCCTCGCGCGCCCACCGGCGGCACCGCTCGACACCGCGGCCGGTCCAGTCCGCGCACCGGTCGGCCCGCCCGGCCCAGCGCGCCGCGACGTCCAGCAGCCGGGCGCGCCGGTCGCCGGGCCTCCGCCCCCTCGCGGAACCGGTCATCACCGCTCCAGCCGCGCCGCCAGCCACTCCGGGAGGGTGTCCCGATTCGCCCGGCTCACCTGGAGGAGCTCGACGTCGGCGCGGCGCTTGAGTTCGTCGGTGAACGGGCCGGGCTGTGCGTGCACGGTGGCGACCACGTCGACCTCGCCGGCGAAGAGCTCCCGGACGGCCTCCTGGAACGGCGGGTACGCCAGCTCCATCCGCCCGAGCTCGTCGACGAGCACCAGCCCCTTCGCCGCCCCCGACGCGGCGGTCGGCTGCCACACCAGGGACGGCACCGCCAGCCGCTCCATCACCCCCAGATCGACCCCGTACCGCCCGACCCGCGGCGGGCCGGGGAGCCCGACGTGGGCGAGTACGCCCCGCCGGCCGGCCAGTGTTTCCAGGGCGAAACCGACCCGGGCGCCGCCCTCGCGGATCTCCTCGGTGGTGAACCCGACGGCCTCGCCCGCACGCAGCAGCGCCGCCAGCCGGCGGATCGCGGTCGTCTTCCCGCTGCCGGGGCGCCCCTCCAACAGAATCCTCGTCGCCATCGCGTGCTCCGCGGCATGGGCGGTGGGTGGCCGGGCTCTCGCGGCCCGGGGCCTGTTCTGTGGATCGGGCCGGGGCCGCGGCGGCCTGATCCGACCTGATCCACAGAACAGGCCCTGCTCCCAGGCTCCCACCGCAGCGCCCGGCCGGGCCACCGGACGGCGAGGGCGGGGGCCGCGCCCGCCGGCCCCCGCGCGAACGCACAGCGGCCCGCCGCCGGCACCCGGGAGTGCCGGCGGCGGGCCCGACGGCACGCTGCCGCCCGGTCCTCGTCCGGGAGGGCTACTTCGACGGCATCGGGAGGAAGTAGACGTTGTTCGGCGTCACGACGTTGGTGACGGCCTGGCCGAAGAGGGTGCTCGGCTCGTGGCCGTCGGTGAGGATGTCGGTGTTGAGCACCATCACGAGGGTCGCGTCCAGCTCGGGCAGGTAGAGCACGAGGCTCTCGTACCCGGGCAGCGAGCCGTTGTGGCCGATCCACCCCTGGACGTTGAACAGGCCGAGGCCGTAGCCCGCACCGGGGATACCGCCGGGCAGGAACTTGGTCCGCTCCGCCTGCGTCTCGGGCGAGAGCAGGGTGCCGGTGGCGAGGTCCTTGGCCCAGCGCCTGAGGTCGTGGACATCGGAGATCATCGCCCCGGCCGCCCAGCCCCAGCTCGGGTTCCAGTCCGTGGCGTCCACCGTCGCGCCGTTGAGGGTCTGGTTGGTGTACCCGTGTGCGTGCGGGTCCGGGAACTCGGCTCCCTTGGGGAACAGGGTGTTGCCCAGGCAGCTCGGTTCCGCCACCCGGTCGTGGATGAACTCGGCCAGGGGGATGCCGCTGACCTTCTCCACGAGCAGGCCGAGCAGGATGTAGTTGCTGTTGTTGTACAGGAACTGCGTGCCCGGCTGGGCGACGTTGGGGTGCTTGTAGCCGTAGGCGAGCAGCTCGTCCGGAGTGAACGGCCGGGTGGGGTTCGACTCCAGGGCCGTGATGAAGTCCGGGTCCGAGGAGTACGGGAACAGGCCGCTGCGCATCTCGGCGAGGTTGCGCACGGTGATGTGATCGCCGTTGGGGACGCCGGAGATGTACTTCGAGATCGGGTCGTCGAGCCCGATCAGCCCGTCGTCGACCAGCTCCAGCACCGCGGTGGCGGTGAAGGTCTTGGTCACGCTGCCGATCCGCATGAAGAGGTCGTCGGTCATGGGGGCGCCGGTCTTCTTGTCGGCGACGCCGAAGGACCGGAGGTAGTGGCCCTGGCCCGGCAGCCAGAGCCCGACCGTCACGCCGGGCACGCCCGTCTTGGCCATGGTCTGCTTGATGGCCGCGTCGAGCTTGGCCGCGACCTCGGGGCTCAGCTCCGCCGACGGCTCGTTGGTGTCGGCGCAGACGCCCGCGTCCCCGCGGTCCTCCTCGCGCTGCTCGTGACCGCGGGCTTGATCCTGCCCGTGCCCGTGCCCGTGCCGGTGCTTGTGGTGGTGCGCGTGGCCGCGTCCGTGCTCGTGGTCGGCACCGTGCCGGTGGCCGTGGCCGTGGGCGGCGGCCAGCCCGGGCGTCGCCGCGTTCGCCGGGGTCGCCGCCACCGGTATCAGGCCCGCGACGGCTATGGCCGTGATGGCCAGGCCGCGGCGGGCTCTCGTGTTCCGACGGTGGGGCAGCGCTCGGGTCATCTCGAATGTCCTCGTTCCGATGGTGTCCAGCTCTTGGTGCGATCGTCGGCGGCGGATCCCGCCGGGACGACTCTGACGAGCTGTACGGGTGACAAGGCATCGGATGACCCGGGCGCCCCCGTCCGGGGCCGGCCCGCGCCCCGGTCCGGCGCGCCGGGCGGGCCGCCGCTGAAGGGGGTTCACTCGTTCGAGTGCGGTCCCTTCGGCGGCGGGCGCTTGCGGCGGTGGTGCCGAACCGGGGCGGGGGAACGGCGGACGGTCAGCCCTCCGCGGCCGCGGAGGGTGCTCCGCGGGGCACGAGGGCGGCGGAGACGGCCTCGCTCTTGACCAGCCACGCCACGCCGAAGGCGAAGACGGAGACCGCCTCGCCGACGTACATCAGGGTGAGCGGCGAGTCCCAGGTGAGGTGGAGGACGGCCCCGACCGCGACCACGGCGAGGCACGCCACGATGGTCCAGCCGCAGACCAGGTACACCCGGTCGGCGGCGGTCCGGCGCACGCCCGGGCTCCGGGAGTCGGCGAACAGCCGGAGGCAGAAGTAGGCGAGCACCCCGAACAGCCCTGCCGCGAAGCCGAGGTGGAGCGTCCCGACGACCTTCTGCGTGGTGGTCGGGTCCGCGGTGACCGACGCCGGCGGCTCGGTGGGGAAGAGCGCCACCAGGACCGCGAGGACGCCGGCCACCGAACTGAGCCGGTCCTCCCGACGGTCGTGGCGGTAGCAGATCAGGAAGACGCCGACGGCGCAGAGACCGCCGACGAAGACGTTGCGCATGTGGGTGTAGTAGGAGGCGCTCATCGAGCTGAGCAGGGCGACGTGGGAGGAGGTGAGGATGTTGCCCACGGGAAGGACGATCGGCAGGAGGAACCCGATGACGCCGACGCCCCGGCGCAGGCGCCGCACGGTCGCCCCGTCCTGGGCTTGGAAGTTGACGAGGGGAGGTTGATCGGCCATGACGGCCCCCTTGACGGCCTGAGGCTGGGTGGGTCGCGGCCGGACGGGGCCGCACACCAGGCACGGTGGTCGCTGTGGGATGTACCCGCACAACCGGCCCGGGAACCCGCACCCACCCGACCGTTCGGCAACCGTGACGGGGCGTTGCACAGCCCCTCCGGCCGAGTCGGGCACCCGGCCTCTCCCGCACCGGCGGCGGGAAATCCCGTACCGGATACACAAAATGCGCGGCTGGCAGGATATTGACGAGAGCCGATCCGGCTTCTTGCCGAAGTCAACGGCAGGCCCGTACTCTCGCTCCGTCATTGATCCGTGAACCACGTCGGGGGGTCGATTGTGGACGAGTCCGAGTGGGTGCTTCGGCGGCTTTCCCGGGCCGTCGGCCCCATGCCGGCCGACCTGACCGCCAAGGTCAAGGAGCTGATCCGGCTGGAGTTCGCAGCGGAAAGCGTGCCCGGCGGCGCACATTTCCTGAAGGGCGCGACGGACCGTTCGGCCGAGGGAGAGTGTTAGACCCGGCCAAAATCGCCCGGTGGCGCGGAGTAGGTCGGAGACGATCCGTCAACGCACGACTCCGGTGAAAGCGGTTTCGCCACGCTCCGGGTGTGCCGTGGTGCGGCTCCGGAATTGACGGTGCGGCGACTCGGGAGCGGCCGGAGTCCGCCCTGCCCCGGCCCGACCGCCGCCGGCGCAGCTTCCCGAGCACCTCCCCCCGCAGTGGCCGCTCCGGGCACGTCCTCCGCCGTGGCCCCGGGCACCGCCGGTGCACCGGCCCTCTGCTCGGCCGGCGACCGCAGAGCCGATGAGGAGCCGATGGAGAGGGGGCCCGGACAGCATGGTGGAGCGACTCGAACAGCGGGTCGAACCCACAAGGAGGTCACATGACCAGGACCCTCACGTCGCTCGGCGACAAGATGCTGGGCGCGCTGCTGAAGCAGAAGAAGGCCGGCGCCTGCGTGCCGCCGGACTACTGCGGTGTCGTCGCCTGCAACTCGCGGGGTGGCTACTGCTCGGGCGGCTGGTGGTGGCAGCCGATGTGCAACGGCTACTACAACTGCCAGGGCGTCTGCAAGGGCACCGGCGGCCTGCAGTACAACAAGAAGGTCGCGTACGGCTGCTGACGACCCGAGGGCGGGGGCCCGTTCCCGGCGGCCCCCGCCCTCCGTCGCCATCGCCCGGCCCAGAGAGGAACCGACATGCTCACCGCCCTCATCGTTCTCGCCGTTGTGCTCGGCGTCGCCACCGCGGCCAACCTCGTCCTCACCTTCGCCGTCATCCGCAGGCTGCGGACGCTGGAGGAGGGCGGCGGCACGGGCGCCCCCGACGCCCTGCCGGCGGTCGGCACCGCCGTGGGAGAGTTCACCGCCGTCACGACCTCCGGGGAGGAGGTCACCGCGGCCGACGTGGCCGCCGGCGACGCCTTCGCCGGCTTCGTCATGGTCGGGTGCACGCCCTGCGGCACCCTGATCGAGTCCCTGGCCGGCGGCGCCGCCACCGGGGCCGCCGACCCGCTCTTCTTCGTCGTCGGCGACCCGGAGAGCCCCGAGACCCGCCGGATGACCGCCGCCCTCGGCCCCGTCGGCCGGGTGGCCGTCGTCGCCGAGAGGTCCGCGGTCACCGCCGCCTTCGGCCGGGTCGACGCCTTCCCCACGCTGCTCAGGATCAAGGACGGCGTCATCGCCGCAGCCGGCCACGAGCTGGGCGACGTCGTGCCCGCCCCGGCCCACCGCGCTGCGCCGGCCCGCCCGGAACTGGTCGGGGAACGGGTGTGACCATGACCGTCCTCGGGCGGGTCCGGACCGCGGCCGCCGCGCTGCGGCTCGGCTGGCGGGCCTCCCGCGGCGGGATCCTGCTCCAGCTGCTGCTCGCCCTGCTCACCGGCGCGCTCCCGGCCGCGATGGCCTACGTCACCAAGCTGCTCGTCGACGATCTCGCCGGCGCGGGAGGGCCCGGCGCGGCCGACGGCACCCGGGTGGCGTGGCTCGCGGCCGCGGGCGCCGCCCTCGCCGGCGCGACCGCCGTGCTCAACCACGTCACGGCGCTGATCACCGCCACCGTCGGCCGGGCCGTGAACATCGAGGTGCAGGACCGGCTCTACGAACGGGTCAACGCCTACCGCGGCCTGCGCCCGTTCGAGGACCCGGCGACCCAGGACCGCATCCGGCTCGCCGAGACCGCGGCCCAGGGCGCACCGCACGACGTCCTCGACTTCCTGCTCGACTCGGTCCGCAGCACCGCCACGATCACCGGATTCCTCGGGACCGTGCTGGTGTTCTGGCCGCCGATGGGTGCACTGCTGGTGCTCTGCGTCGCGGTCTCCGTCGCCGGCCACCTGCGCACCTCCCGGGGCATGGCCGACACCGCCGCCGCCGTCGTCCCCGCCGCCCGCCGGCAGTACTTCTACCGGATGCTGCTCACCGACCCCCGGGCCGCCAAGGAGATCCGCCTCTTCGGCACCGGCCCGCTGTTCCGGCAGCGCGCGCTCGACGGGCTCCGCGAGACCACCGGCGCCGGCCTGGCCGCGCTGCGCCGCAGCGTCCTCGTCCAGTCCGGGCTCGCCCTGCTCACCGCGGCCGCCGCCGGCACCGCGGCGGTCGTCGTGGCCCGCCAGGTACTCGCCGGCCGGATCACCCTCGGCGACATGACGCTGTTCACCGCCGCGGTGGCGGCCGTGCAGGGCGCCCTCTCCTCGATCGTGATGCAACTCGGCCGCGCGGAGGAGGCGTTGCGGCTCTTCGGTCACTACCTCGCGCTGCTCGGCTCGCCCGCCGACCTCGCCGACGGCACGCACGTCCCCGCCCCGCTGCGCGAGGGCATCACCTTCGAGGACGTCTGGTTCCGCTACACCCCCGACGCCCCCTGGGCGCTGCGCGGCGTCGACCTGCACCTCCCGCACGGCCGCGCGGTAGGCCTGGTCGGCGTCAACGGCGCCGGCAAGAGCACCCTGGTCAAGCTGCTCTGCCGGTTCTACGACCCGGAGCGCGGGCGCATCCTGTGGGACGGCGCCGACATCCGCACGATGCCGGTCGACGAGCTGCGGCGCAGGATCGGCGCGACCTTCCAGGACTTCATGACGTACGACCTGACCGCCGCCGAGAACATCGGTCTGGGCGCGCCCGAACACCGGGAGGACCTCGACCGGATCCGCGCCGCCGCCGCCCGCGCGGGCATCGGCCGGAGCCTGGAGCGGCTGCCCCGCGGCTACCGCACCCTGCTCAGCCGGACGTTCACCGACGAGGACGAGCAGACCGGCGTCTCGCTCTCCGGCGGCCAGTGGCAGCGTGTCGCCCTCGCCCGCTCACTTATGCGGGCGGACGCCGAACTGCTCGTGCTCGACGAGCCCAGCTCCGGCCTCGACGCGCTCGCCGAGCGGGAGGTGCACCAGGCGCTGCGCCGCCACCGGGCGGGGCGCACCAGTCTGCTGATCTCGCACCGGCTCGCCGCCCTGCGCGAGGCCGACCTGATCGTGGTGCTCTTCGAGGGGCGGGTCGTGGAGCGCGGCAGCCACGAGGAGCTGGTGGCCCTCGACGGCCGGTACGCGGAGCTGTTCGCCGCGCAGGCCGAGGGCTACCGCGACGGCGAGGAGGCCGCCGTCGCGGGTGAAGTCGAAGGTGAAGGCGCCGTCGTCGACGGTGCGGACGCCCTGCTGCCGCGTGTTGCCGCGGCCCGTGCCGAAGGAGTGCGATGAACGCCCTTCCCCTGACCGCCGCCGTCACCGCCGGGGCGCTGGCCGGGGCCGCGGCGACGGCGCTGCTGCTGCGCCGCACCTTCGAGCTGGTCGACGTCCAGGGCAGCAGCATGGAGCCCACCCTGCGCGACGGCGACCGGGTGCTGGTGCGCCGCACCCGGGTGTTCCGCCGCGGCGACGTCGTGGTCTTCCCGGTGCCGGCCGGGCCGCGCGACCCGCAGGACGCGCCCTGGCTGGTGAAGCGGGTCAGCGGCGTGGCGGGCGATCCGGCCGCGGACGGCTGCCCCGCGGTGCCGCCCGGACACCTGGCGGTCCTCGGCGACAACCCGCGGAGCCTGGACTCGCGGACCTTCGGCACCGTCCCGAGCCGCACCGCCCTCGGTGTCGCCGTCCGCCGGATGTCCCGCGACGGGCGGCCCGCGCAGTCCCTGAGCCGATCGGGCCACGGAACGAACCACGGTTCGAGGAGGACCGCATGACGATGCTTCAACTCGCCGCCCGTGCGCTGCTGGTGGTGGTCTTCGGTGCCGCCCTGGTCGGCAAGGCGCGCAGCCGCGCCGCGCTGGCCGCGTTCGCCGCCGACCTCGCCGACTTCAGCTGGCTGCCCGCCGCCCTGCGGCGGCCGACCGCCGTCGGCGTGATCGCCGCCGAGGTGGCGGCCCTGGTGCTGCTCGCGACCGTGCGGCAGCTCGGCGCGGTGGCCGTGCTGGTGCTGCTGACCGGGTTCACCGCCGCGACCCTGCAGGCCGGGCGGGCGGCGGACTGCCGGTGCTTCGGCGCGGCGAAGCCCGCCGCCCGCGGCACCGCCCGGGGCTTCGTCCTGCGCAACTGCCTGCTCGCCGCCGCCGCGCTCGCCGTGGCGCTGGCCCCCGGCGGTGCCGTGGCCCCGGCCCTGGCGGCGGCCGCCCTCGCGGTGGGCGCCGGCGTGGGCGCCGTGATCGTCCGGTGGGACGACATCGCCTACCTGTTCCAGGGGCCGGCCACGCCCCGCCGGTTCTGACGGTCCTGACGTTCCGGCGCCGCCGGTCGCGGGCGACCGCCGCTCCCGGAACCTGCTGGAGGCGCCTTCGGCAGGCACCTGCGGGAGGCTCCTGCCGGGAGCGGCGGCCGCCGCTGTCAGCGGCCCGTACGCCGCCCGTACGGGTGGGTGCGCGCCGGCTGGCGGCAGAGCCGCGGGAGCCGGGGGACGCACGCACGAGTGTGCCGGCGCGGGCCGGTCAGGGCCGGGTCACCGCGCAGGACGGCGCTCTCCAGCTCCACCAGGGCAGCCCCCGGGTCCAGCCCGAACTCGTCGGCGAGCAGGGACCGCAGCCGACGGGCCGCGGCCAGCGCGTCCGTCTGCCGCCCGCTGCGGTAGAGGGCGAGAACCAGCCGTTCCACCAGCCGCTCGCGGGCCGGGTAGCGGTCCACCATGGCGGTCAGCTCGGGGACGAGCTCCTGGTGCCGCCCGGCTCCGAGCTCGATGTCGGCCAGCAGCTCATAGGCGGCGAAACGTTCCTCCTCCAGGCGGGCCCGGAACGGTTCCACGAACGGTGCGTCGATGCCGGTGAGCGCGGCACCGCGCCAGAGGCCGAGCCCGGTCCGTAAGTGCTGGACGGCCCGGGTGTGTTCGCCCAGCGTCGTGAGCCGCCGCGCCTCGGCGACCTCCCGCCAGAAGTCCATCGTGTCCAGGTCGTGCCGGCCGACCGAGAGCCGGTAGCCGCCCGCCAGTGAGGCCAGCGGCCCGCCGTCGTCCGCCGCCCCGTGGCCGGCCGCTGCGCCCGGAAGGAGCTTGCGCAGGGCCGAGACGGCGGTGTGCACCTGCCCGCGGGCGCTGCGCGGCGGCCGCTCGCCCCAGAGCGCGTCCACCAACTGCTCGATGCAGACCTGGTGGTTGGCGTTGAGCAGGAGAAACGTCAGTACCGCCCGCCGTCGCGGTCGGTCGATGGGCACGACGGTGCCCTGGTCGAAGACTTCCAGCGGTCCAAGAACTGTGTAGCGCATGCATCCCCCGTGCTATGGACCTTCAGGGCAGCTCGCGTCAACTCCCTTTTGACAAACAGGAGTCAACAGCTCGTGATGCGCGTGATCATAAGCCGTCGTCTCAGCTATTGGAACAGCGTTGCCGAAAGACCCGCCGGGGGCGGCCGGAGGCGAGGACCGAAGGGTCTCGTGCGGCTTCCCGCGCGGGGCCTCGCGTCACTCCGACGCGACCGGGCCCGGCTCCACGAGGGTGTACAGGACGGAGCGTTGCTGCTTCCGGCGCCGGCTACCGCGGGCCCACGGCGGGCGCGGACTTCTTCCGTGCGCGGTAGGCGGCGGCCTTGATCTTGTTGCCGCAGGAGTCCATGCCGCACCACTGGCGCCGCATGCCCCGGGAGCGGTCGAGGTAGATCCGCGTGCACTCCGGGTTGCCGCACTCCTTCATCAGGTCGACGTCCGAGCCGCTGAGGAGTTCGACGGCCTGCCGCGCGACGGTCGCCAGGGCCTGCGCCGGCGTGCCCTCGTTGTGCCGCCCGGTCAGCGTCAGCTGCGGCGTCACGGGCGTCCCGCGGGCGGCGCCGTTGACCACGGCGAGCGCCTCGCGGTCGAACTCCTCGCCGAAGAGGCGGTTGGCCACGAGCCGGTAGACGGCCTCGCGCACCGTGGTCGCCTCCCGGACGTCCTGCGCGTCGGCGGGCGTGATCGAGTCCACGAGTCCGCACGCCAGGTACCAGGCGTTGAGCCGCTCCGGGGTCACGAACATCTCGAACCGGGTCGAGCGCCGCGCGCGGAGGGTGGCCGCGAAGTCGAGGGCCGGGTGCCCGCAGACGAAGACATGGTCGAGATTCACATCACCATCCTGGCAGGTGACAATTTCGGGCGCAAGAAACCTCCACCGCAGGGTGTGTGCGTCCCTTCCGGACACCCGCGGCCGTCCGGTTGACGGTCCGGGGCGCGCATTGCGACACCGTCACCGGTTGAACGGGTGGCGGAGCGTCCGGCCGTGCCCGGGTGATCAGTCGGACGGCGCGCCCGGATCGTGGAGCAGGCCCGTGGTGGTGGCGTCCCAGTCGACTCCGGTGAGCTCGTGGCCCGCGGGGACGAGCTCGTAGGTGTGCTGCAGCCACTGAGCCAGCGGCGGGAGCGGCAGTTCGAACAGGGCCGCCGTGTCGCCGGAGGCCAGCCGGAGCCAGACGGTCGCCCGGTCCCGATGGCCCGACGGCCAGATCCGCACGTCACCGGGGCCGCTCGCCACGTGCAGCCCCTGGCGGACGAGGTCGCGCCCGAGCCGCCACCGGACGCGCGGGCCGCCTTCGGCGACGAACTCCACGGACACGACCAGGGGGAGGGCCCGGTCGTACCGGAACTCGGCCGTGATTGCCTGCCGGGTGCAGACGCCCAGGACGCGCTCGATGTCCAGGGTCAGCGCGGGGTGGCCGTGCGGTGTCGTCCGGCCGTCCCGCGTCCCTGGCTGCCGGCTGCTCATGGCGGGTGGATCCTTCCCTCCGGCGGAAGCTGACCCGTTCACTCTCGTCAGCGCGGCGTCGTTTCACCTAGGTCAGTTGACGGTCGAACACCAACTTCCGTCACCGGGACCGGTACGACGGGCCCCGCCGACCCCCCGGTCGGTGCCGGCGCGTGCCAAGCGGCCGACCATCGCCCCGTCGGATGCGTTCCACCGTCCCCACTCGTTCCCCCGCCTCGACCCGAGAGCCTGGATGTCCCCGGGGATCTTCGTCACCTTGGGAAGCGGGTGCGGTGCCCCGCGAACACGACCGGCTCACCTGCCGGACAGGTGACGCCTCGTCATCCGTGCTCATGTCGAAGGGCGGTGGGGGCGGCCCCTCTCCGTGGCCCGGGCCGGCGACACCCACTTTCGCGGGTGTCGACCCCGCGCACATCCGTCACATGACGGTACGGCGCGGCGCGGGTGCTGGGTGTGCGGCGCGCGCCGCCGGGTGCCCGGCACCCGGCGGCGGTTCTGCCGGCGGCCCCGGCACCCGGCGGCGGTTCTGCCGGCGGCCCCGGCGGACGGTTCCTTGCTGTCGGATCGGGCGGAGGGCCGGCGTCAGGCCGGGACCACCCGGTAGCTCTGCGCAGCCCACGGGAGGTTCGACTGGGCCAGCGAGCCGGTGGCCCAGGCGTAGCCGCCGGTGCACCCGGCCCCGGGGTACAGCACCACGGACGCGGAGCCGGAGACGACCTGGACCGAGCGGGCGGGCATCGACAGCGTGTGGCAGGTGCCGAAGTCGCCGAGGTCCACCGCGGTCACCGTTCCCGTTCCGCCGCTGCCCGAGTAGAGGTGCGCGCCCGGCTGCAACGGAGGCCACCCGGCGGCGTCCGACGCCCCGGCGCCGAGGCCGAGCAGGGCCGCGGCCATGGTCGCGGCAACGGCTGTACCGCGGAGATGCGCCCTGGAGATGAACATGCAATCCACCTTTCCGTGGGGTGTGGTGATGCTGGAGACAGCGGGCCCGACCGTGCGGTCGAACGCCGCCCGCAGCAGACCCTTGCATGGTCAACCATGTGCTCGGGAGGGCAGAACCGGTCACGCATGTGTGTGGATGGCCGAGCGGCGACGGACACACCCGCACCGCGCTCGGGGTGGCCATCCACTGCGGCCGTCACCGCCTTGACGGGTGACTCTCGGGGGTGCACCCTGGTGGTCTTCCCCGGTGCCGATGAGGACGCCAGTCGTGCTCGACGAGGTGGAGGACGATCATGGTCAAGGAACCCGCCCACGATCCCGAGGCCGAAGCGCGGCACGCACGCTACGGCCGGCTCCCCGAGCGGATCCGCTTCGAGGACATGACCGAGGAGGTGGAAGCCCGCCCCCGCGGCGACACCACCGGCCCGGACCACCCGGCCCGCTCCTGGACCTTCTACTCCTGCCTCGTCCTCGACCTGGGTCTGTAGGCCGCACGGGCGCCCTGGCCGCCAGGCGCCCCCGTGCCACTGGCGGACGGGGGGCCGGGCCGGCGGGGGTGGGGCCGGCCCGGCTGCTGCCGGATGCTGCTCAGGAGCCGTTGACGCACCGCTCGGGCGGGGCGTCCTTCAGGTACTCGTGCTTGACGAGGTTGGCGACGTTGTACGTCTCGGAGTCGGAGAGGTCGGACGGCTTGAGGGCGGGGTCCAGCCACTGCTGGTAGCCGAACCCGGGCTGCGCGAAGGCGGCGGCGATGTGGCCCGTCTGGACGCGGAAGTCGCGGTTCACCACGTAGCAGTGGTAGTTGTTCCCGGCACCGTTGAGCGAGTCCGGGGGCAGGGCGCGCTTGGCGTACGGCGTCCCGCCGGTCGCGAGGTACTTGCCCGTGTCGGCGCCGAAGCGGTCCAGGGTCGTGCCCGGCTGCACCGTCTGCTGGTGCATGTCGAGGTTGCCGTTCAGCTCGGCGAAGCCCCGGTTGTTCGGGTACTTCCACTGGTCGCCGCTGCGGTACCAGTCGAGGAACTGGGCGGGCTGCAGGCCGCCGAGGCGGTGGTAGCCGGCCAGGAGCGCCGCCACCGGCCCCTGGGTCGGCAGGACGGCCGGGCCGAGTTCGGGGCGGCCGCAGTAGTAGACGGCCGGGTTGTCGGGCGGGAGCAGGTCCGGACAGTCCGCGGGCAGGCTCCGGTGGGCCGACGCCCGGACCGGCACCGCGGCCACGGCGTCACCGGCGGCGGCGAGCAGCGTCAGCGGCAGGGCGGCCGCCATGGACATCGAGACGAGCGTGACGGAACGCATGGGCGGCTCCAGGGGGACCGGGGGAGAGCTGGCGACCCGGGTGCGGCGTGGCGCAGCGGTCGCAGGGCACCGTCATTGCACACGGAAGCCGGTCCGGATACGAAGGACCGCGACGATCGGCAGCGTCGACAGCACGCGGGCGGGCTAATCGGTATGACGATCGGTCCGATCGACCGGCCGTGCCCGGCGCCGGCAGCGGCGCCGCCGCCACTGGAGGCCTCCCGTCGGTCAGTTCGTGGTGAAGCGGAAGTCGTCCTTGTTGTAGTAGTCGGGCTGGTGGACGAGCGGGGAGCCGTCCGTGGCCGGGCCGGGCCAGATGTCGCGGGGGCCGAGCACGTGGTCGGCGTAGTCGCTGGACGGGACCGGCGAGGCGAGGTGGATGCGGAACACGGTGGGGCTCGTGTCCGCGACCAACCTCCAGAGCTGTTCCCGGCGGTCGGCACGGCAGTCCCGGAGGACGACGGCGACGGTGTTGCCTCCGCCGGCGGTCCCGTCCAGGCACCGGCCGTCGGCCGCGTTGCGGATCCGGTACAGCCCGTTGCCGTCTCCGGCGAGGAACTGCCAGCGCTGCGGGCTGCCACCGGTGCAGGTCTGCAGGCGGACTCCGGCACTGTCGCTGTCGCCGGGGCCGACGCAGAGCTTGGTGCGAAGGTTGACGAGGCGGAGTCCGGCGGGCCGATCGGTGGGTGACGGTGCGGAGCCGCCGGCCGGTGCCGTCGGGCCGGGTGCGGCGGTGCGGGGGCCCGGAGTCGGCGGGGCCGGGGAGGCAGTACCTGACGGCACCGGGGACGACCGGGCGGACGGCGGGGCCGACGGGCGGACCGACGGCCGGATCGGCGGTGGAGCCGAGGGCGGGGCGGGCTGCACGGCTGCGCCGTGCGGGCCGGACCGGCCGGGCGCGACGGCCGCCGCCGTCGCGACGGTCAGCGCGCCGACGCCCAGCACGATGAGGCCGATCATGACGGGCCGGTCGGACGGGCGCAGGCGCCGGACGGTGGCAGCGGCCCGGGACGAGACCGAAGCGGCGAGAGGGGCGTGGACAGGTGGCGCCGGTGGCGGATCCGGTACCGGCAGGGTGGCGACAGGCGGCGGAGACGCCGCTGCGGCGGCCGACGGAGTCGGCTCCGGGTCGCTTGTCCGCCCCAGCAGCACGTCGCGCAGGACGGGCCGCTGCCAGGTGTGGATGGCGGTGAGCTCGGTGCGGGCGCGGGCGCAGTCCGGGCACCGGGCCAGGTGGCGTTCGAGGGCGTGATCACGGTCGTCGCCGCGCCGTACGGCGTCGCCGAGCCTGGCGGTGAGCTGGCGGCAGCCGCGGCGGGGCGTGTACAGGGCGTGGACCCGCAGGTAGGCGTCGAAGAAGCCCTGGACGTGCTGGAGCGGCGGCAGCGTGAGGGTGTCGGCGTCACCGGTCGGTGGGGAGGTGGCCGGTGCCGTGGTCACCTCCAGATGTCGCCGCAGATCGGCCTGGACGGTCGCGGGAAGCCTTCGGAAGGCCTGGAGGGCGGGCGAGGCCTCGGACCGGCAGGTGTGGTCGGAGCGGGCGTGCTCGGAGCGGGCGGGCTCGGAGCGGGTGTGCTCGGAGCAAGCGTGCTGGTCGGCGGCTGGGTCTGACACTGTCTGGTCCCATTCCTCGGGCGGGTGTGGGGCGGCTGTCCGTGCCGGCCCGCTGCCGCCGCGCGCCTCCGGGGGCGACGCGTGGGCAGCGGGCCGGCACGGGCTTCTCGACGACGGCCCGGCCTGACCGGCCTGACCGGGGTGGCCGGCGGGGCCGGGGGTCAGGGCCTGCGGCGCCGGGCCACGACGACCGCCGTGGTGCCGCCGACGAGGATGAGGAGGACGCCGACTGCGGCGGGGACGGTGGCCGTGGCGCCGGTGTGGGCGAGGGAGTCGGCGCCCGCGGTCACGGTTCCCGCAGCCGTGGCCGCAGCGGTGGCCGTGGCTGTGGCGTCGGTGGCTACGGTGCCGGTGGACGGGGACGGGCCGGTGGTGCCGATGTCGGTGGTGACGTCGCCCTCGCGAGTGGGCTGGGCGGGCGCCGGTCGGGTGGGCGACGGGGTGGTGCCGCTGGTCGGGGAGGTGCCGGTACCGGGCTTGGTGGGCGACCCCCCGGACGTCGCACCGGACGTCGGGCCCGACGTCGGGCCGGGGACGGTGCCGAGCGCTATCCGGACGTCGGCGCCGGCGGCGGTCGCGTTGGTGACGCTGACGGACAGGCCGCTCGCGGTGTCGGTGAGGGCCTCATTGCCCTTGAGCGAGCCGGCGATCGTCTTGTCGTCCTGCTTGCCGTTGCTGATCATGACAGCGTGGTCGTACTGACCCTTGGGCACGCGGTAGACGACGACGCCCTGCGCGACGTCGCGGTCCGGGGTGTTGGCCTCGGGCGTGCGGTACTCCACGACGACCCGGTCGCCGCCGCCTCCCAGGGGGAGGTCGATCGCGCGCGCACCGGCGGTGTTCGCGGCGGCGTGCAGCGGCGTGAGGTGCACGGTGGCGGTGGAGCCGGGTGTGACGATCTGCTGGGCGGTCAGCCACTTCTGGGCCAGCAGCTCGGGTGCGGAGAGGCCCTTCTTCTCGCCGCCCGCGCCCATCGGCGTCCGCCTGCTGTAGCCGTCGGCGGTGCAGGCGGTGAAGCTGCCCGGCGTGCACACCTGGCGGTCCTGGTGGGCGAAGCCGAGGTTGTGGCCGATCTCGTGGGCGATGGCGGCCAGGTCCTTGACGGCACCCTCCTGGAACCAGGTGGTGTCTCCCGGCTGGTTGCCGAGACCCCACCACTCGCACGCCTTCGTGTTCGGCATGACGATCGACAGGTGGTCGTAGGTCACGTCCTGGACCGCCTTGCGGGCGAGCGCGGCCATCTTGCCGGTGTCGCAAGTGGAGTTGTCCATGTCGAGGTCGAACGGTCCGAACACGCCGTCCCCCTTGGCGGGCACCACGCTGAGGCGGCCACCGGAGTTGGCCGCGTAGTACGAGGTCAGCGAGTCGGTCGGGCCGAAGAAGTGGTTGCGGGCGTCCTGGTGGTCCGCGTCGGGGCTCGCGAGCTTGGCGTTGCGGAAGTTGACCAGGACGACGGCGTGGTGATGGGTCTTCTGCGGTCCGGGATCGGCTGCGGCCGGCGTGGCGAGGACCGCCGCGGAGAGCGTCAGAGCGCTCGCGGCCGTGACGGCGAGGAGGGCGTTGGCCGACGAACGACGGGTCGCGTCACTGCGGGAGGTGTGGCGTGCCATGTGTGGGGTCCCTCGGTTGTGGTGGTTGCGGTCGTGCGGTGTCCCGCGGAGGTTCCCCGGCAGTCCGCGGTGCGGGGGAGCGGGCGGACTGCCGGGGCGGGTGTGCCGGCGGACGACGGGGGAGGCCCGCCGGCACGGCGGGAGGGAACACGGCCCGGGAGGCGGCGCGGTCCGTGCGCCGGCGGCGGGCCGGACGGTTCGCCGACCGGTCGTCATGGTGCGTGCCTCCCTGTTTCTCGGTTCCTGAGACGGAGACCGCGCGGGCCGGCGGACGTCCCGCGACTTTGCCAAGTCTTTACCCGAGCCGCTTCGCGGCGGGGCGGCCCACAGGAAGTGCGCATGCGGAGGAAGCCGGAACTGGGCCGCCATCCGGCCGGAGGGCCGCGGCGGCGCGCACCCGTCGGTTTCTGGCCCGTCCCGCGCCGCCGGGCCGTCGCGCGCGGCTCCGCCGCTCATCGCGCGTTGACCTGCACGTGGACGGTCGTGGCACACTTTCGCGCTGTCCGGCCGGGACGCAGTCCGGCTCCCCGGGCGGGGGCGTCGTCCGCTCTCGTCCGACCGGCTGTCAACGAGTAGACGGGAGCGCGCGTTGAGCGCCCTGACCACGGCTTTCCGGGTCGATCTCACCGACCTGACCGATCCCGAGCTGGCCGCACTGCTGCGCGAGCCGACCACCACGCGCGGGCCCGCCGTCCACGACGTGATGGGTGAGGTGTTCGCCCGCCACCACGCCGCCGTGCTCGCCTACGCCCGCACCTGCTGCCGGGACGCCGCCACCGCCCACGACCTCGCGGCCGAGGCCTTCGCCCGCACCTGCCGCGCGGTCGCCGCGGGAGCGGGACCGCAGTACGCCTGGCGTCCCTACCTGCTGACCTGCGTGCGCCACGCCGCGATGGACTGGGCCCGGGAGGGCGCCCGCACGCAGTTGTCGGACGACTTCGAGTCCTGGGTCGACACCCTGCCTGCCGGGCAGGACGTCGAAGGCGCCGTTCTCGCCGCCGAGGAGGGATCGCTGGTCCTGCGTGCCTACCGATCGCTGCCCGAGCGCTGGCAGGCCGTGCTGTGGCACGCGGTGGTCGAGCGCGAGCCCGCCGCCGTGACCGCCCGGCGCCTGGGCATGACCGCCGGCGGTATCGGCTCACTCGTCGCCCGCGCCCGCGAAGGGCTGCGCGAGGCCTACCTGCGCGCCCACCTCGACCAGACCGTCAGTGAGGAGTGCCGGCACTACGGTGGCCTGCTCGCCGCCTCGGTCCGCCGACCGGGCAAGCGCGCCGGCCACGACCTCGGCCGCCACCTCCGGTCCTGCGCCGACTGCGCCCGCGCGGAGGGCGACCTGCGCGACCTGAACGGCCGCCTCGGCGCGATCCTGCCCGCGGGCATCCTGCTCTGGAGCCCCCACACCCTCTGGGCGTCCGCCGCGGGGCACGGCCTCCAGCTGACCGCCGCAAAGCTGGCCGCCGCCAAGCTGGGCGCCGCCCGCCTCGGCACCGCCAAGGCGGCGTGGACGGCTGCGGCCGTCGCCGGTGCGACCGTGGCCGCCGTCGGGATCGTGCCGCAGGTGGGAGCCGCCCCGGACCGGGCCGCCGCCCCGCCCGCCGCCACCCCGACACAGGTGCCGGCGCGGCAGGACCCGCCCGTCCCGGCCTCGCCCGCCGTCTCCGCCGCCCCGGCCGTCACCGCGACTCCTGCCGCGCCGTCCGCCTCGCCGTCCGCCGCGCCGTCCGCCTCGCCGTCCGCCGCGCCGTCCGTCTCCGCCCAGCCTGCGGGCTCGCGGGCCATGGTCAACGCCATGACCGGCCTCTGCGCCCAGGCCGACCCCGGCGGCGCCCTCAGCCAGCGCGGCTGCGACCGAAGCGCCGGCCAGACCTGGATCCTGCTCCCGGCCGGCGGCAACGCGCGGATCAAGAACGCGGGGACCGGCCGATGCCTCGGCAGCGGCGGCAGCGCGGCGGACGGTGCCCCGCTCGTCCAGGAGGACTGCGCGACCGGGAGCAAGGGCCAGGTCTGGACGCTCTGCGACAACGGCATGGTGATCAACGCCGCCAACGGCCTGTTGATCGGCCTGAAGCACTGGCCCAAGGCGGACCGCCCCGGTCCCGGAGATCAACTGACGCAGAGTCGGAACTACTATGACAGCCAGGCCTTCCGCTGGCAGCAGCGCCCGCTGGGTGCCGGCGCGTGACCGGCTCCGACCGCGGCCGCGCCTGGGCCGCCGCCCTCCTCGACGACGTCCGCGACTCCGCCGTCGTACCCGCAGGAAGGGAGTGAGGTGTCGACGGCCCCCGCCGGGGTAGGCGCGTTGGGGGGCTCGTTGGGGGGCTCTGTGAACGTCCAACGCGGGGGGGAAGGGAGCAGTGATCATGGGAATACCGCCGAACGACCCGGTACCTCCCAACCCCACGCCGGTTCCGGGGCCCGGCCCCCGGCCGGGTCCGCTGCCCGGCCCGGTCCCGGGCCCCGGCGGTCCGGATCCGGTGCCGCCCGGACCGCTCCCCCCGGAGCCGGACCCACCGCCGCCGCCCGCTCCGAGGCCCGACCCCCACCCGCAGCCCGGGCCGCTGCCGGGCCCGGGCCCGGCTCCGGAACCGGTCACCTGAGGACGGCGCGAGCACTCGCCCGGGCCCAGCCCTTGGCGCGCCCGGGACCCTGCTGAGGCCTCGGGCACGCAGACGGCGCGAACGGCCGGGCCGCGGTCGCTCACGACCGCGGCCCGTCGGCGTGGGGCGGCGCGGTGGTGACGATCGTGCCGCCTTCGCCGCCGTTCGCCCGCCGCCGTTCGCCGTCCGCCGTTCGCCGTCCCGAGAGGGGGCGTCAGACGGTCGGTTAGAGTGGGCGGATGGGCAAGGGGCGGGCGGACGGGCAGGTGGGCGGGGCTGCAGCGACCGGGCCGGCCACGGCCCACCCGGCCGAGCCCGCCGCTGACAGCCCACCGGTCGCCGTCTGGTCCGCACTGCGGGCCCACCCCTTCCGCTTCCCCTTCACCCGCCACTCGCTGCGCTGCGGGGCGTACCTGTCGAGCGGCGCCGTGCTGGGCATGCTGGTGACGGTCCTGCTCGTCGCGCTCACCCTCGCCGGCCTCGGGCTCTCCGTCGTCGGCATCGGCCTGCCGCTCCTGCTCGCCGTCGCGCTGGCCGGGCTGCCGGCCAGCGCCCTGGAGCGGCGCCGGATCCGGCTGGTGGAGCCGCACCCCGTCCCCGACCCGCACCGCGCGCTGCCCGGGGCGGGGCTCCGCGCCCGGCTGCGGACGCGGCTGCGCGAACGCGCGACCTGGCGCGAACTCGCCCACACCGCGCTGGTCGGCCCGGCGCTCACCGCCGCCGGACTGGGCTTCACCGCACTGCTGCTCTTCTCGGCGGCCCTGGTGGTCAGCCCCGTGATCGTCTGGGCGCTCGCCCCCGAGACGGTGATGCTGATCCCCGGACACGCCGTACCCGGACCGCTCCAGGCGCTCCCGGCCACCGCCGTCGGCCTGGCCGGGCTGCTCCTCGCCGGCTACGCGGGCGCGCTGCTGACCACGCTCCAGGTACGGCTGGCCCGGTTGATGCTCGGCCCCCGCGAGGACGACCTCGGCCGCCAGGTCCTCGAACTGACCCGCTCGCGCGCCCGGTTGGCCGACGCCTTCGAGGCCGAACGCCGCCGGATCGAGCGCGATCTGCACGACGGCGCCCAACAGCAGCTCGTCGCCCTCACCATGACCCTCGGCCTCGCCGCCCACGAACTGCGCGAGCGCGCCGCCGGGAGCCCCTCGGCGGACGGGCACGCCGCCGAGGACGGCGCCACCGCGCTGGTCGACCGCGCCCGCACCGAGGCCCGGCGGGCCTTGGAGCAGCTGCGCGACCTGGTCCGCGGCATCCACCCCCAGGTGCTCACCGACCACGGACTGCCCGCCGCCGTCGCCGAGATCGCGCTGCGCCACCCGGTCCCGGTCGCGATCGACCTCGACCTGCCCGGCCGGCTGCCCGGTCCGGTCGAGACCACCGCGTACTTCACCGTCACCGAGGCGCTCACCAACGCCGCCAAGCACAGTGGGGCCGGTGCGATCGCCGTCCACGGCCGGGTCGAGGCCGGCCGGCTGGTGATCCAGGTGACCGACGACGGCTGCGGCGGGGCCGACCCGGCCGCCGGGGCCGGACTGCAGGGACTGGCCGACCGGGCGGCGATCCTGAGAGGACGACTGATGGTGACCAGCCCGAGCGGCGGACCGACCAGGCTCCGGTTGGAGGTGCCGTGCTCCGGCTGGTGATCGCCGAGGACGCCGTGCTGCTCCGGGCCGGCCTGGTCGAACTGCTCACCCGCGGCGGCCACCGGGTGGTCGCCGCCGTCGGCGACGCCGCCGCGCTCGCCGCGGCCGTCGACGCGGAGAAGCCGGACGCCGTCGTCACCGACGTCCGGATGCCGCCGGGCTTCAGCGACGAGGGCCTGCGGGCCGCCCTCGAACTCCGGGAGCGCCACGCCGACCTGCCCGTGCTCGTGCTCTCCCAGTACGTGGCCACCCCGTACGCCACCCGGCTGCTCGGTGCGGCCGGCGCGCAGCGGGCTGGCCTCGGCTACCTGCTCAAGGACCGGGTCGGCGAGGTGGGCGACTTCCTGGACGCGCTGCGCCGGGTGGCGGCGGGGGAGACCGTGATCGACCCGGAGGTGGTCCGCGTCCTGCTCCGTGCGCAGTCCGCCGACCGCCCGCTGGCCCGGCTCACCCCGCGCGAGCGGGAGGTGCTGGGGCTGATGGCCGAGGGCCTCAACAACCAGGCCGTCGGCGTCCGGTTGAGCATCACCGAGGCCTCGGTGGTCAAACACTGCGGGAACATCTTCATGAAGCTTGACCTCGACCCCGCCGAGGGCAACCGCCGCGTCCTTGCGGTCCTCGCCCACCTGCGCGGCGAGTAGCTCCCACCCGGAGACGGCCCGGCCGGGCCGACGGGCGGATCGCTGCTCGGGTGCTGACGGTGTTAGGCCCTGTCCGGATCCCCCGGGGCGGGGGTGAGGAGGGTTGCGAGACGGTGCGCGGTGGCGTCCCAGGACCACTGCTCGCGCACCCACCGCCGTCCGGCGGCGCCCGTCCGCGCCCGCTCGGCGGCCGGGGCACGGAGTATCCGGGTGATCGCCCGGGCCACGGCGGCCGGGTCGCGGCCGTCGACGACGGTGCCGTTGACGCCGTCAAGGACGGCGTCGGGCGCCCCGCCGGACCGGCCCGCGACGACGGGCAGACCGGCGGCCGCAGCCTCCAGGAAGACGATGCCGAGGCCTTCCGCCTCCAGGCCGGCGCGGCGGGTGCGGCAGGGCATCGCGAAGACGTCGGCAGCCGCGTAGTCGGCGGGCGTCTGCGCGTGGTCGCGCCCGCCGGCGAACACGACCGCGCCGGGTTCCGCGTGCCGCCGGGCCAGCCCGCGCAGCCGGCGTTCGTCCGGTCCCCGGCCGACCAGGACGAGCACCGCGCCGGGGACGGCCCGCCGGATCAGGGGGAGCGCACGGATCAGGGTGTCCTGGCCCTTGCGCGGAACCAGCCGCGCCACGCAGACGATCACCGGACCGGCGGCCACGGAGCCGCCGTCGCCGACGGGCTCCGGCCGCGGCCGGAAGAGCTCGGCGTCGACACCGGGGACCAGGCGCTCCAGCCGGGCCGAGGGCCCGAGCGCGGGGGCGATCCGGTCGCGCGTGTAGGCGCCGAGGTAGGTGACCACGTCGACGCTGTCGCCGATCCGGCGCAGCAGACGGCGGGCGCCGGGGGTGCGCGCCCACCAGATCTCGTGGCCGTGCGTGGTGGCGACCGTCCGCCGGACACCCGGGGCCTGGCGGCGCAGTCCGGGGGTCATCGCGGCGAGCGGGGCGGCGGCGCCGAACCAGACCCGGTCGCAGCCGTGGGCCCGGGCGACCTCGGCGGCCCGGCGGGTCACCCGGCCGGTGGGCAGCAGCAGCCCGGACCGGTCGCGGATCACCGGGAACGGGAGCGCGGCGTCGTGGCGGGCGGCGCCCGGCTCGTCCGAGGTGTAGACGACGACCTCGCCGCCGGACACCCGGGGCAGCCGGGTGGCCATGGCCAGGGCGAAGGTCTCGATACCGCCCTGCCGGGGCGGGAAGTCGTTGGTGACGATGAGCGTGCTGGTCATGGGGCGGGTACGACCTCGGTTCGGTGGGCGAGTAGGGACGACGACGGGGCGGGTGCGGCGGTCGGGCCGGGCCTGACGCGGGCGGCGGGGGCGGCTCCGGTGAACCGCCGACCGGCCGCCACAGCCGCCGACGGGGCGGTGGGGACCGCGAACACGGCGGCCGCCCGCCCCGGGTCGACGGCGCCCGCGGCGGGCGGGTCGACGGCGGACCGCAGCCGGGCGAGGAGCACGAGGAGTACCGGCAGCGCGAGGTAGCCGAAGCGTCCGGCCGGTGCCAGCAGGAAGGCCAGGGCGAGTCCGAGCGCGAGCCGGTCGGCGGCGGCGACGGCGCCCCGCGGCGGATGGCGGACGAGCGAGGCGGCGACGGCGAGTCCGGCGAGCAGCAGCAGAGCGGATGCAGCGCACCAGCCGGCCGTGCCGAGGTCCGCGAGCAGCCGGCCGGGCAGCGGGCTGCTCGCCGGCGTGGGCAGCCCGCCACGACCGGTGGGGAAGGCGAACACCTGCTCCAGCAGGGCCCCGGGAGAGCGCAGCGCCGAGGGCAGGGCGAGGGCGGCCGCGCCGCCGACCGCGGTGACGGTGGCGCGCACGGCGGACCGTCGCCCCGCGGTGGCGGCCAGCAGAGCGGCGGTGACCGCCACCGCGGGCCAGGCCGTCCACTTGAGCGCGCAGGCCAGTGCCAGGGCCAGCCCGGCGCCGAACGGGCGGGCCCGTCCGGCCAGGGCGAGTGCCAGGCAGCAGAGCCCGGTCATCGGCAGATCGACCCCGCTGACACAGAGCGGCAGCGCGACCAGCGGCGAGGCGACCAGTGCGACGACCGGCACCAGGGCGCTGCGTCGCCACGTCGGGGTGCTGCGTCGCTGCGAACGGCCGCTGTGCCGCCACGAACGGCCGCTGTGCCGACGCGATCCGGCGACAGCCGCCGGCAGGCAGGCGAGGAACACGGCGGCGCACCACACCCGGGGGTCGCCGAGCAGCCGGGCGGGCAGGCTGTCCGCGCCGACCAGCGCGCGGGGCAGCCCGAACAGCGCCATGCCCGGCAGGTAGGGCGTGACCTCGGCGACGGTGCGCGGCTCGGCCAGGTACGGGGTGCCGTGGCGGAGCAACAGGTCGCCCGACCGCTCGATGACGGTGACCTCACTCTGCCCCTGCGCGGCCGTCACCAGGACCAGCAGCGGTACGACGACCGCGCCGGCGAGCGCGACGGCCGCGGCGCCACCGCGCGCCCACCGCGGGGGCAGCACCAGCACGGCAACTGCCGCGCCCAGGTAGCCCGCTGCGGCGATCAGCCCCCAACTCCGGTGCGGGCCGAGCGCGGAGAGCAGCGGGAACGCGGCGGCCCACCCGGCCGCGACCAGCCAGCCGCCGGACCACAGCACCCGCCACCCGCCGGGAGGGCGGCGGGTGGGGCGTTCCCGGCGGAAGCCGCGGTGGCGGCGCACCTCCGGAGGGCGGCGGTGCACCTCCGGAAGGTGGCGGCGACCGGCGGCGGGGTGGTGGTCGCGGGGACGGGGGAGGCCCTGACAGGCACGGTTGATCTGCACCACTTCATTGCAGCGGCGCTGGTCAGCGAGGTCATGACGGCCAGGTCGAGTCCTCCGGTCGGGTTTCCCCTACCACCGGACGGCGGGCAGGGCCGACGACACGGCCACGGCCACGGCGCCGACCCCGGCGGCGCCGTGGCCCCGAGGTCAGCGGACGGTGATCCGGTCGAGGTTGGGGCCGCCGTCGGCGGTGGTCGAGGAGACCCGGACGGTGTTGGCCCCGGCCTTCAGCGAGATCGGCAGCGACGCGGTCGACCAGGTGTCCCAGCCGGCGGTGGGCGCGAAGACGCGGCCGGTGGCGACCCGGGCCCCGTTGACGGTGACGTCCATCGGCCGGTCGGTGCCGGTGCCGTTGGCGTAGGTCAGGTCGAGGACGGCCGTGGACGCGGCGCCCGCCGGCACCGTCCACTCGGCGTAACTCCCGGTGGAATTGGCCAGGTTGAGGAACCCGCTGCCGCTGAAGCCGGTGTGGTTCGTGTCGATGGTGCCCTGGACGATCCGCGCCTCCTCGGCCTGGTAGACGCCGGAGCTGCCGGAGACCAGCTGGTAGCCGCGCATCGCGGTGGTGAGCAGGTAGCAGTTCTGGAGCGAGCCCGAAGTGTCGCCGAGCGAACGGTAGACGCCCCACTTCGGCCGTACCCGGTCGGCGAGGAAGGTGTCGACGCCGGTCTTCGACACGTCGATCAGGGTGCTGCCCGCACTGCGCAGGATCCACCGCACCGAGCCCGAACTGCCGTCCCCCACCTTGATCTGGAAGTCCACGTCCACCCAGCGGTCGTGCAGCGGGTCCAGGCTGGTGCGGCCCACCAGTACCCCGCTGATGGGGAGTTGGAGCTCGATCGTCTGCGCGCCGTTCACCCGGCGCAGGGACTGCACGACGATCGGCGAGGTGCCGTTGCCGGGCTGCTTCATCTGCATGATGTGGGTGAAGGTGGTGGTCGCCTTCAGCGAGGAGGGGATGTACATCGAGTAGGTGGTGCGCCAGGTCTGGCCGGACCGCCACTCCAGGAAGGCGCCGCCCGCCGGACTGCGCATGCCGGTGACCTCGTGGCGCTGCCGGTCGGCGGCGGAGTCCCGGTCCACCGTGTGCATGTTCCAGCGGTAGTTGCCGTTCTCGACCCGGATGTGCGGATGGCCGGCCGGGTGGGAGTCGGCGCGGTCGTCCTCGATCGTCTCGAAGGCGGCGAGGCCGTCGGTGGCGGCCGAGGGCGCCCAGCGCTGCTGCCAGCTGGAGACGGCCAGGGTGGTGGCTGCCGAGGCGCCGGTGCGCGGCAGCGCGGCGGTGGCGGCCGCGGTGAGGGCGGCGCCGAGGACGGTCCGGCGGGAAGGCCTGTTCACGGGGGCTCCTTGCGGTCGGTGGGCGGTGTCGGCTGCAGGGGCCCGCGCGGGACGGGCGCCGGCGGAGTGGATCCGCCGGCGCCGGACGCCGCGGGCCTGCGCAGCCGGTCGAGCCGGCCGTCGGGTCGGGGTGGTCGAGGCGGCGGAGGCGGTTCGGCGTCGGCCCGCGGTGGTGGCGGGCTGCGAAGTCGCTCTCCGGGTGGACTCGTTCATGCCGTCGCCGTGCCTTCCTCGACGGGAGTGGGCCGGGTGACGTACAGAATTCCGACATGAGGGAGCACGGTCAAGAGGTTTGGTTAGGAAAGTTTCCCAACTGACCGCCAAGCGGCCTGAGGGGGGTCAGCGGCGGGCGGCGCGGCGGCGGCCTGCGGACACGGCCGCGCAGCCGGCGGCGACCAGCGCGGTCGCGCCGACCGCCGTGGCGGCCAGCAGGCCGTCGTCGGCCCCGGTCGCGGCGAGTGCCGGAGCGGCGGTGGCCGTGGTCGCGGCCGTGGCCCGGGTCGGGGTCGGGTGCTGCGTCGAGGCCGGCGCTCCGGAGGAAGGAACCGACGCGGCCGAGGTGGTGCGCGCCGCCGTGGGCGTGGCCGTGGCCGTCGGAGTGGCCGAGGCCGGGACGGCAGCGGTCGTCGGGGCCGGGTTCGTCGGTGCCGGGCTGGTCGGGCCGGTGGTCGGCGTGGGCGGGCAGGCCGTGCCGCCGTTCCACGAGGCGATCAGCAGGCCGGAGAACGGCTCGTCCGGGTAGTGCGGCAGCGGGTGGTCGCTGTCGCTCCCGTCGTACTTCTCGCCGACGCCGTAGAGCGCCAACTCGCCGAAGCAGCCGGGCAGGTGGCCGCTGACGTCGAGCGTGTCGCGGTAGTGCTCGCGGGTCAGCGTCGTGGTGGCCCAGCCGAGGAAGGTCTGTCGGCCCGAGGTGGCCCAGGTCGCGCCCTGCGTCTCGTACGACCCCAGGGAGACGTGGTAGTCGCAGCCTGCGGTGGGGTGGCCGGCCAGCCGGACCTGGACGGTGCCCGAGAGGGCGGGGATCGTGGCGCTGTTGGTCCAGTTGGCGCCGCCGTCCACGGAGTACTGGACCGGCGGTCGCCCGCAGGCGGGTTCGGCGTGCGCGGCGGGCGCGGCGAGGACCGCGGCCCCGGCGGTGAAGGCGAGGGCCGTGAGCGCCGGCAGGGCGCGACGAAGGTTGTTGGACAAGGGATGTGCTCCTGGTGCGATGGGTCGGAGAGCCGGTGGATCGGTACGAAGGGAGCGGCGGGCTCAGGCGCCGTGCCCTTGAACGCGCGGAGGCGGCCGGGGGAGGAGGCTGACGGGCAGCAGGGGGACCGGCGCAGCGCCTCGAAGCCGACGGAAAGCCCGTTCGGGGCGTCCGCCGGGGTTCGACAGGACCTATCGGGCGGGCTCGGCCGCCGGCCGGGGTGCGGCGCCGTCCTCGGAGACGGCGGGGTCTGCGGTGTGTCCGTCGCCCTCGATGTCGAGGTGCGGCAGCAGCCGGTCGAGCCAGCCGGGCAGCCACCAGTTCCGGTCGCCGAGCAGGACCATGGTGGACGGCACCAGCAGGCCGCGGACCACGGTCGCGTCGAGCGCGACGGCGGTGGCCAGGCCGACGCCGAACATCTTGACCACCGGATCGTCGGAGAGCAGGTAGCTGAGGAAGACCGCGACCATGATCAGGGCCGCCGAACTGATGATCCGTCCGGTGCCGGCGAGGCCCGTGACCACCGCGCGACGGCTGTCGCCCTCCCGCAGGTAGCCCTCGCGCACAGCGCTGAGCAGGAACACCTCGTAGTCCATCGAGAGTCCGAAGAGCACCGCGAACATCAGCAGCGGAACGTAGCCGGGGATCGCCACGGCGCCCTCCAGGCCGATCAGTTCGGCGCCCCAGCCGTGCTGGAAGACGGCGCTGAGCACACCGTACGCGGCGGCGACCGACACCAGGTTCATCACGGCCGCCTTCACGGCGACGATCGGCGAGCGGAAGGCGAGCAGCAGGAGCAGGCCCGCGACCGTCAGGACGAACCCGACGACGAGCGGCATCCGGTGCGCGATCCGCGTGTTGAGGTCGGCCTGGGCGGCGGTGGCCCCGCCGATGTGCAGCACCTGGCCGCTGCCGGCGGTGGCCGAGGGCAGGACGTCGGAGCGCAGGCGGTGGACCAGCGCGGTGGTGGCGGGATCGGAGGGGGCGGTGGCCGGGGTGACCTGCCAGCGGGCGGTGCGGCCGTCGGCGGCCACGGCGGGCGGGCCGACGGCGGCGACGCCCTCGGCACCGCGCAGCGCGGCGGTCACGGCGGCCAGGCGCGGATCGACGGCTGCCGTCCCTCCGGCCGGGGCCGTGGCTGCCGTCCCACCGGCCGGGGCCGTGGCCGCCGCCCCACCGGCCTGGGCCGGGGTGGGCAGGACGTCGACGACCTGGAGCGCGCCGTTGGCCCCGGGGCCGAACGCCGCCGCCATCCGGTCGTACGCGGTGCGGCTCATGGTGCCGGAGGCCTTGCTGCCGGCGTCCAGCTGGCCGAGGTGGAGGTGGACGGCCGGGGCGGCCAGGGCACCGAGCAGGGCGAGACCGGCCAGCAGCAGGGGCCAGGGCCTGGCGGCGACCAGCTCGGCGATCCGGCCCCAGCCGCGCGGGCGGGCGTCCGGGGCGGGGGCGGACCGCGCGGGGGTCAGACGCTTCCCCAGCAGGACGAGCACCGCCGGCAGGAGCGTGAGGTTCACGCCCACCGCCGTCACCACGGCGATCGCGGGTGCGAGGGCCAGGGCGTAGAGCAGCGGGAGCCCGCCGAGCGCGAGCCCGGCGAGGGCGGCGACGACGGCGCTGCCGGCGAAGGCGACGGACTTGCCCGAACCGGCTGTGGTGCGCACGGCCGCGTCCTCGATCCCGACCCCCGCGGCGCGCAGCTCGCGGAAGCGGCTGAGTCCGAACAGGGTGTAGTCGATCCCGACGCCGAGGCCGATCATGGCGGCGATGGTCTCGCCGGCCTCGGGGACGTCCATCAGGTGGCCGGCCAGGCCGATGACCGGCAGGGCGATGCCGAGGCCGACGATCCCGGCGAGCAGCGGCAGCCCGGCGGCGACGAGACTGCCGAGGGTGAGGGTGAGGATGACCAGGGCCGTCCCGAGACCGATGGCCTCGCTGCGGCCGGTGGTCCCCTTGTCGACCGCGGCGGCGAGGAAGCCGCCGGGCGTCACCTCGATGCCGGCGGCGGTGGCCGGCGCGGCCGCGGCCAGCACGGCCTCGGTCGTACCGGGCGTCACCTCCCGCCCGGTGAGGTCGAGTTCGACCGAGAGGTAGGCGGTGTGGCCGTCGGCGCTCATCGCCGCGGCGCCGGCCGGGTCGTACGGCGTGGTGACGCTCACCACGTGCGGCACCGCGGCCACGGCCGTCGCCGCCGCCCGGACCGCCGTGGCGGCCTCGGGAGCGGTGAGCGGCGCCGCGGAGGCGTCGGTGTGCAGCAGCACGGGCTGCCGGCCGGACGCCGAGCCGGGGAACGCACGGTCGGTGACGTCCTGGGCCGCCTGGCTGTCGCTGCCGGGTATGGAGACGGCCTCGCTGGTGACGCGCCCGAACACGCCGAGGGCGGTGAGCGCGGTGGCGAGCAGGAGCAGCCAGGCCGCGACCACGCGCTTGGGTCTGCGGGCGCACCAGCGCCCCGTGCCGGTGAACATCTGCGGTGGACCGTCCTTCTTCGCGGCGGCGGGACCGCGGAGGTGCCCGGCCGAACTCATTGCACTCGCCGTGCAACGCGTACACTTGCACTCGCGGTGCAAGAATGTCAACGAGACGCCGGAGGGCCCCGTGAAACGGACCGAAGCCGCCACGCCCGTCCCCGACGGGCGCACGGAACGCGGGCGTCAGACCCGCGAGAAGATCGCCGATGCGATGCTCTCGCTGCTCGACGAGAACCAGGCCCAGTTCCCCGCCGACAAGGTCGCCGAACGCGCAGGCGTATCAAGGCGGTTGGTGTTCCACCACTTCGCGGACATGGCGCAGCTGGCCGAGGTCGCCGTCGGCCGGCGGCTGGAACAGGTGATGGCGCAGGTCCGGCCGCTCCCCACCGACGGGCCGCGGGACGTCCGGGTGGCGGCCGTCGCGGAGCAGCGCGCCCGGATCCTGGAGGGCATCACCCCGGCCCGGCTCGCCGTCATGCGGCTGGAGAACCCCTCCGCCCGCGTCCAGGAGGGCATCCAGCAGATGCTGGACTTCGCGCGGCTGCGGCTCACCCAGATCTTCGCCCTGGAGCTCGACCCGCTCCCCGAGCCCGCCCGGACCGACCTGCTGAACGGCCTCGACGCGGTCACCACGTGGAGCGCCTGGCACCACTGGCGCAGCTCCGGGCTGAGCCCGGAGCAGGCCCGCCACACCATGGCCGCGACCGTCCACGCCCTCCTCGCCGCCGCGGACCGCCCGGCCGGCGACGTTCCGCGGACCGACCCTGTGGACTGAGACGGCGGCGCGATCCGGCTCCGTCCCGCGGACCGGCCGGGCCTGATCCGACCCGCCCGGCCCGCCGCCGCTCTGTCCCCCGCTCAGCCCGCGGCGGCCAGCAGGGCGGCGCCGAGGTCCCCTGCCGCACCGCCGCCGGGGAGGGTGAAGTAGTAGCCGCCGCCGAACGGGAGGACGTACTTCTCCAGGGCCTCGCCGTGGAGGCGGCGCTGGACGGTGGCGAAGCCCTGCTCGACGTCGTGCTGGTAGCAGACGAAGAGCAGGCCGGCGTTCTCGTTGCCGGTGGCGTCGCGGTCCAGGCGGTAGGAGTAGCTGCGGCGCAGGATGCGGCTCGCGTCGCTCTCCGGCGTGCGGGGGTTGGCGCGGCGGATGTGGGAGTCGAGGGAGATGGTCCGGCCCTCGGGGTCGTGCGCGTAGTCGGGGGTGTCGGTCTCGCGGGCGGCGCCCAGGGGTGCGGCGTTGTCCTTGCGGCGGCCGATGACGGCCTCCTGCTTCGGGACCGGGTCGGCGTCCCAGAGCGGCATGGCGAAGCGGATGAGGCGGACGACCTGGTAGGTGCCGCCGGCCGTCCAGGCGGGTTCGTCGGTGCCGGGGCGGACCCAGACCTGGCGGTCCATCAGGGCGGTGTCCTCGGCCTCCAGGTTGCCGGCGCCCTCGCGGAAGCCGAACAGGTTGGTGGTGAAGGCGCGGCCGCCGCGGCCGGTCTCGTTGCCGGGCCGGAAGCCGGGCATCCGCCAGATCCGTTCCAGCCCGGGCACCCGGGCGGCGTGGGCGGCGAGTTCGGCGGCCCGTTCGGGGGTGGCGGCGCAGGTCTGGACGGTGAGGTCGCCGTGGCACCAGGCGGGGTCGAGGACGTCGCTGGGGAAGGCGGGCATCTCGGTGAGGCGGCGCGGGCGCAGTGCGGCGAGTCCGTAGCGCCGGTCGAAGAGCGAGGCGCCGACGGAGACGGTGAGGGTCTCGCCGTCGCCGGCCTTCGCGGCTTCGGCGCCGAGCCGGCGCAGGACGTCGGCGAGCCCGTCCCGCCCGGCGGCGGTGATCCGGTAGGCGGCCACCTCCGCGGCGGCGGGCGGCACGGTGGTGACGCCGGCCTGGTGCGTGGCCGGGGCGGCGGGCGACGGCGGCGGTGCCACCGCGGGCGATCCGGAGCCGCCGGGCGGCGCACTGCTCACCTCGGACTCGGGCCCGCAGGACGTGGCGGCGACCGCTCCGACCAGTCCTGCCAGCAAGGGGCGCCGACGGATCTGCACGTTGTTCCTCGTTCCTGATTGTTCGTTGACGTCGCGGCGCGTACTGGGGGGCGTCGCGGGGGCGTTCTGCCGGGTGGAAATACGGCGGCCGGCAGGCGGACGCCTCACCCGGCTCTCTCACCGGGTGGTGCGGTCCGCCTGCCGGCCGACGGGGATGCCCCTGGGTGGTGCGGCCCCGACGCTGCGGCGGGGCCCGGTCCCGGGCGTTGGGCGGTCGGGCCCCGACGGTGTGCGGTCGGGGCCCGACGGTCTCAGGCCTGCTCCGGGCCGCTCTCGTCGAGGTAGGCCGCGAGGTCTTCCAGGATCGCCTCGAACAGCGTTGCGTCGATCGTGCAGTCCTCGAACTGGCCGTAGAGGTCGACGATCTCGACGAGCTCCGGTCCGAGCCGGGTGACGCCGGCGCTGCTGGTGCCGAGCTTGTACGCGGCGCCACCGGCCTCCGCCCGGCAGCGGCGCCACTCGCGGAGGTAGGACCTCGGGTCGTCGCTGCCGGTGCCGAAGCCCAGGATCAGCGTCTCGACCGCCAGCCGGAGGTTCTCGTCAATGCCCGGGGGCGCCTCGACCAGGACCATGTCGTCCTCGTCGAGGCTGAACGCCCACTGGGTTCTGCTCATCACTTGGGCCCCCTCGGGAAGAAGGTCGACGGGGTGTAGGTGCCGTCCGGCTGCTTCTCCAGGAAGCCGGTCATCCGCACACCGTTGTACTCGCCGTGCACCAGCGTCCCGCCGCGCTTGTACTGGCCGGTGGCGAACAGGTGCCGGCCGGCGGCAAGGATATCCTCCTTGGTCCAGTTCTCCGGGAAGAAGGTGTGCCCGGCGCTGGCGATCTTCTCGATCTTCCCGCCGTCCACGAGGGCCCCGACGGCCCCGTCGACGACCTTCACGGATCCGTCGGACTGGGTGACCAGCCTGCCGCTGATGTAGCGGCCCTCCGGGATCCCGCCGCTCTGGTTGGGGTGGAGGTGCCACCCGGCGAAGGCTCCCTTGTCGGTGATGACGCCGTCCCAGACGTGCTCGGCGGCCTTGTCGGAGATCTTGACGAAGCTGCCGGGCGTGGCGGGCTTGTTGCCGCTCGGGTCGGTGAGCGCGGTGGGCCGGTTGGCCGCGTAGGCGTGGAGGTTGGTCCCGCCCTTGAAGCCGATCGGGTCCTCGCTGATGAACCGGTGCAGGCCGGGGCTGTAGTAGCGGGCCCGGTTGTAGTAGAGGCCGGTGCCGTCGTCCTCGCGGCCGGCGTAGCGCCGGCTGTTGCCCTTGTCGTCGCCGCTGGTGGCGGTGGTGCCGAAGGGGTCGTAGAGGTACCGGGCGGTGATGGTGCCGGCCTCGTCGGCGAGGGCGACCGTGCTGCCGAGCGGGTCGGTCAGGTAGCGGGTGGTGGTGCCACCGCTCTCGCGCAGCTGGACGCGGTCGGTGCCCGCGTCCACCGTCGTGGTGACGGTGGTGCCGGTCTTCTCCTGGAGCGGGTTGTCGCCGTCGTTGAGGAAGCCGGTGGTGACGCCGCCCGTGGTCCGGGTGGCGCGGCGGCCCTGGGCGTCGTAGCCGAAGGTGGCTGCGGTGCCGGGGCCGTTGACGGCGGTGAGCTGGCCACGGACGTTCCAGGTGTAGCTCCTGGTGCCGTCGTTGGTGAGGTTGCCGTCGGCGTCGTAGCCGACGGACTTGGCCCCGATGCTCTTCAGCTGGTTCGCCGCGTCGTATACCGACGTCTCGGTGGTGCCGGGGATCGCCGTGCGGGCGAAGCTGCCGCCGATGCGGATCGGCAGGCCGGCCGCGTTGTAGGTGTAGGTGAGGTTGCCGAGGTCGGTGGAGCCCTTGCGGTAGGTGACGGAGCTGATCCGGCCCGCCGGGTCGTGGGCGTAGTCCTGGTGAACGCCGTCACCCGGTGCGCCGGTCCGGGTGATCCGGCCGGCGTCGTCGTGGCCGACGGCGACCGCCTCCGCGCCGTCCTTCCTGACCGAGACCAGCTCGCCGTTGTCGTCCGCGACGTGTTCGAGCAGCGGCCGGCCGCCCACCAGGACCTGGCGGGTGCGGCTGGTGGAGCCGTAGGCGTAGCCGACGGTGCCCTGGCCGGTGGTCTCCTCGGTGACGCGGTCGAGGAGGTCGTACTTGGTCGTGACGAGCCCGTTGGCGGTGTCCTCGATGCGCAGCGCGCGGTTGCCCGCGTCGTACCCGATGGTGGTGCTGCCCTGGTCGGTCGTGCCGGAGACGCCGAAGCGGGTCTTGACCGGGCGGTCGAGCTGGTCGTACTCGACGGTGGTGACCTTGCCGCTGCGGGCCGTGGTGCTGACCGCGTTGCCGTTGCGGTCGTAGTCCTGCTTGGCGATCCGGCCGAGTGCGTCGGTCACGGTCGTGGCGTGGTCCATGGCGTCGTAGCCGTAGACGGTGGCACCGCCGCGGGGGTCGACGACCTTGGTCCGGTTGCCGTTCGGGTCGTACTCGTAGCCGGTGGTCCGGCCGAGCCCGTCGCTCGCGGTCCGGATCCGGTCGAGCACGTCGAATCCGGTGGTGCGGACGTTGCCGAGCGGGTCGGCGCTCTCGTACAGGCGGCCGGCGGTGTCGAACCGGCTCCGCTGAGCCTGGCCGAGCGGGTCGGTGACGGCGACCGGGTCGCCGAACTCGTAGGTGTAGGTGGTGGTCCGGCCGGTCGGGTCGGTCTGGCTGGTGACCTGGCCGGCGTCGTCGGTGGTGTAGGTGGTCTTCCTGCCGAGCGCGTCCGTGGAGCTGAGGACCGCGCCGCGGGCGTCGTACGCGGTGCGGGTGGTCTTGCCGTACGCGTCGGTGACCGCCGTGACCTCGCCGAACGGGCCGTTCCGCTCGACCGTCTCGATGCGGGCGTCCGGGGTGCCGGCCAGCCCGGTGGTCTTGGCGATCTGGCCGTTGGCGTCGTACTCCAGCTCGACGCGCCGGCCGAGTGCGTCGACGGTGGCGGTCGGGCGACCGCCCGTCGGGTCGTACTCGGTTCGGGTGGTCTGTTCGACCGGGGTGCCGAGGGCCTTGGTGTGGCTGGTGGTCAGGCCCTGGGCGTTGAAGGTGAAGCGCTGGACGTCGCCGCGCGCGTCGGTCATCCGGGTCTCGGCGATCCTGCCGTCGGTCCCGGCGGTGTAGTCGAACCTGGTGACGCCGCCGTCGGCGGCGGTCTGGGTGGCGACGCGGCCGAGGCCGTCGTAGGTGTTGGTGAGGAAGACCGTCCCGCGCGGGTCGGTGATGGTCTTCATCCGGCCGGACTCGTAGGTGTACCTGGTGACGCCGCCGGCCGGGTTGGTGACGGTCTCCAGGTGGCCGTCGGCGGTGTAGGTGTAGCCGACGGTGCGTCCGAGGTTGTCCTCGGCCTTGGTGATCCGCGGCGGGGTGGCGTTGTCGTACGAGAACTTGATCCACTTGCCGTTCGGCGAGGTCACCTGGGTGACCGGACCGCGCAGGCGCACCTTGCCGTCGGAGTCCGCCGGCGCGGGGGCACGGGTGATCGTGGTGGTGTTGCCGAACTTGTCGCGGATCGCCTGCAGCGGCGCCTCGTCACCGAGCACGTAGGTGGTGCCGTTGCGGAGCTTGACGTCCCAGCCGTTGCCGTTCCAGCCCATGGTGGCGCCGGAGAACTCGGTGGGCGTCGGGTCGGCGAGGAAGAGCGCGTCCTCGTAGGTCTTCTCGCCGGGGGTGATGCGGCGGAAGTGGACCTTGCTGCCGTCCGGCTGGACGAGGTCGACCTCCAGGTAGCGGTAGTAGCCGATGTTGCCGGTCGACCACGGGAAGTGGCCGAAGTTGAAGTTCATGCCGACGCCGAAGGCGCGGGAGTCCTGGTCGCCCTGCTGGTAGGTGCGGCGCAGGGTGAGCGGCATGACGTCGTCGAGGGCGAGGTCGGTGTTCTCGTCGACGAGCAGGCCGGTGGCGGGGTCGACGGGGTCGCCGACGCGCGGGCCGGGCCGCGGGGCGACCGGCGGCGGGTTGTGGCCGGGGACGGCGGTCATGGCGCCGGTGAAGCGGTAGACCTTGACGTCCGGGTCGGGCACGACCTGGTTGCCGTCGGGGGTGACGGTGCCCTTGCCGTAGATGTGCCAGCCCTGACCGTCCGGATCGTAGTTCCAGAAGATCATCCGCGTGCCGGGGGCCTCGCGGGTGTAGTTCGGGTAGACGATCTGGGCGCCGTCGGGGAAGAGGTAGCCGCTGCCGGGCTGGACGGTGAAGTAGATCGGCACCTGGGTGGGCGGCAGCGGGAAGGGCGTGCGGTCGATCGGGATGGGCGTGATGGACAGCTCGGTGGCGAGCTTGCCGTCGCCGTCGCGGACCACGGCCCCGGCCGGGATGTGGACCTCCAGACCCGGGATGGCGGGGGTCTTGAGGACGGTCTTCTCGGTGGTCGGGGAGGCGATGCGGACGGTGGTGGAGGTGTCGGTCTGCGGCAGGAAGACGGTGTCCGCCACCCGCAGGGTCTTCCCGGCGGGGACGTCGACGCCGATGTCGAAGACGCCGTAGGTGCGGTCGGCGCTGCCGGCGGTGCGGCCGTCCACGCGCAGCACGCGGTGGCCGGCGTCGGTGCCGGTGACCAGGAAGCGGCCCTCGGCGTCCGTGCGGGCGGTGGCCTTGCCGATGCTGACGGTGGCGCCCGCGAGCGGGCTGCCGGCCACGGTGCGGATCTGGCCGGAGACCGCGGTGGTGCCCTTCGGGGCGTCCGCCGGGTACTCGGGCCGGGGGGCCGCGCCGTAGCGGGTGTACCAGCCCTTGCCGGCCAGGTTGTCGGCGTCGGGCTTCCAGACCGTGTCGGCGGGCTTGGACTCGCCGCCCGGGGCCTGCCGCGGGAAGCCGCAGGCCGCCCAACCGGCCGCCGGCTCACCGGTCTGCGGGGTCTTCCTGGTGCTCTTGGCCGCGACCGGGACGGCGCGGCCGGTGCCGGCCGGGAGCTGCGCGGCCGTGCCGCACTGTTCGGGCGTCGGCGTGGTCGCCGCCTCGCCGGTCACCGCAACGGCGCTTGCCGCCGCGGGGGAGTCCGCCGTCGGAGCCTCCGCGGACGGGGCCTCCGTGGCCGCCTTGGCCTTCGCCGCCGCTGCGGCCCCGACGCGGCCGACCGCGACAGTGGTGGAGCCGGTGGCCGCGGACCGCGGGTCGACGACCACCCGGTAGGTACCGGCCACCGTCAGCGCACTCGCGAACTTGTACGCGCTCTCGTCGAACCGGGTGGTCGGCCCGGCCAGGACGGAGCCGTCCGGCTTCAGGACGGTGAGCCGGAATCCGTTGCCGAGGAAGGTGGTGCCGGTGAAGTTGAGCTGCAGGTTGTCACCGACGGCGCCGGTGAAGGTGAACGTCCCGTCCTGGCCGGGCCGGTTGAGGGCGAGCGCGGCACCGGGGCCGCCGGCGGTGACGCCGCCCGCGTCCACGGCGGTGGAGAGGGTCCAGGTGACCGTGCCGGTGGTGCCGGAGTCCGGGTCGTCGACGATCTCGTAGCTGCCGGTCGCCGGCAGGTCGGGCAGGGTGATGCTGTCGTTGGCGTTGAGGAATTCGGTCGACCCCAGCGAGCCGCCGTCCGGCTTGGAGATCTTCAGCGTGTGGCCGCGGAAGCCGGTCGTGGCACCCGTGAGGGCGAGGCTGAGCCGCTGGCCGGCGGTGCCGTCGAAACGCACCGAGGCGTTCTGCGCGGCGCGGGCGACGGTGACGTTCTTGGCGTCGCCGTCGACGGCGAGCGTGCCGGCGTTCACGGTCTGCGAGAGCTGGACGGTGTAGTCGCCGAGCGCGGAGCTGTTCGGGCTCGCCAGGATCTCGTAGGTACCGGTGGCCGTGAGCGGCGGGAGGTCCAGGCCGCCGGAGTTGCGGGAGGCCACCTCCTTGCCGTCCGGGCCGGTGACGGTGAAGGCGACGGTGCCGGTGTAGCCCTTGGCCAGGTGACCGAGGCTGAGCTTCTGGCCGGCGGTGCCCTGGAAGGTCATCCGGGCGTTCTGCGACGCACGGGTGATGCTGACCGGCTTGTCCTCACCGACCGCGACGGTGCCGGCGGAGACGTCGTCGTTGAGCCAGACGGTGACGGTGCCGGTCGCGGAGCCGCCGCCGACGATCAGGTCGTACCTGCCGTTGGCGGTGATCTTCGGCAGATCGGCGCCCTCGCCGTAGCTGTACAGGCTGCTCTGGGTCCGGTCGGGCCGGATCAGCGAGACGCCCGGCAGGTAGAGCCGGGTGCCGATCTTGAGGTTCAGGTTGGTGTAGCCGAGGCCGAGCCGCTGGCCGTCGGTGCCGTCGAAGCTCAGCCGGACCTGCTGGCCGGGGCGGGCGAGGGTGACCGTCTTCTCCTGGCCGCCGGGGCTGATGGCGCCGCCGTCGGTTTCCTCGGAGAGCCAGGCCTTGGCACCGCCCACGCTGGCATCGGTGAAACCGATCACCAGGCGGTAGGTGCCGGGTGCGAAGGTCTTGAGCCGCAGGTAGCTGTCCAGGCTGAAGCTGCGCCAGGTGGTGAACTTGGCGCCGCCGGGCTCGTACAGGGTGGCCGAGACGTACTTGTACTGGGCGGAGGCCGTCACATCCGTGAAGGCCAGCCCGTACCAGCTCTCCTTCTTGCCCTCGAAGGAGAGCTCCAGGAACTGCCCCGGCTTGGCCAGGTTGAACGCGAAGCCCTGGTCGGTGGCGTTGGTGGCGCCGGTGACGTTCCTGGTCAGCGTGGTGGTGAGGGAACCGCTGCCGGTGCCGTCGGGGTCGATGACGAGCTGGTGGACGCCGGTGGTGGTCAGGGCCGGCAGCGGGACGTTGCGGCCGGTCCGGGCGTCGAGCGGCCACGGCGTGTCGTACTGGTCGGCGGCGAAGGAGCGGCCGAACGGGTCGTACAGGCGGAAGGCGGAGCGGGTGCTGATGGTGTTGCCGGACAGGCCGAGGCCGAGCTTGTCGCCGGCCTTGCCGTCGAAGCGCAGGACGAGGGCCTTGCCGGAGGCGATGGTCGAGGTGACCGAAGCGCCGTCGACGGCGAGCGCGCCGCCGTCGACCAGGCTGCCGGGCGCGACGCCGGTCGGCGGGACGACGAAGTCGCTCCCGCTGGTGGCGGTGCCGCCCGGAGTGCGGACGGTGATCCGGCCGGAGGAGACGGCGCCGGGCACGACGACGGTGAGGCGGGTGGGCGTCGCGGTGACGACCTTGGCGAGCGTGCGGTGGAACAGCACCGCGTTGCGCGCCGGGTCCGGGTCGAAGCCGCTGCCGTCGATGGTGACGGTGGTGTCGGGGGCGCCGAGGGCGGGCGAGAAGCCGGTCAGCGCGGGGGCCGGACGGGCGGCGCCGATCCGGAACCTCTCGGTGCCGGTCGCGCTGGTGCTGCCGACGGCCACGGTGACCGGGCCGTCGGTGGCGCCGGCCGGGACGAGGACGGTCAGGCGGTTGCGGTCCGCGGCGGTGACCTGGGCCGGGGTGGCGGTGCCGGTGAAGGTCACCTTGTTCGCGGCCGGGTCGGTCGCGAAGGCGGTGCCGCTGATCTCGACCTTGGCGCCGGCCGCGGCCTGGTTGGGCACGGTGGCGAGGACGGACAGCTCGGACGACGCGTACTTCCTGGTGGAGAGCGTGTTGCCGGCGGCGTCGTACTCGTAGCGGGCGGTCTCGCCGCCCGGCTGTGAGACACCGACGAGCTGGCCGGCCGCGTCGTAGAACAGGTCGTGCGGGTCACCGGAGGCGAAGGCGTCCACCACGAAGCTGTACGCGGCCGGGGTGGAGGCGGTGCCGGTGGCGTCGATCGCCCGCACGGTCAGCGTGCGGCGCCCGGCCGAGGTCGGGGTGAGCGTGACCGCGGCGGAGCCGTCGGCACCGGCCGCAACCTCGGTGGCCTTCGCGTCGGTGTCCAGCTGGTAGCCGTACTTGACGACCTGCTTCGACCCGCCGGGCTTGAGGGTGAAGGTGCCGGCCCGCCCGATGCCGCCGTACGGCTGTCCGTCCGCCGGGTACTCGGCGGAGGAGACCAGCGGCGTCTCCGGAGCCTGGACGACGTCCTCGTAGGTGACCGACAGCACCGGGTTGGTGGCGAACCGGGCGAACCGGCCCGGGTCGGACTCGGTGCTGTTGCGCAGCGCGAAGGTGAGGCTGCGCCAGTTGGATGCGGCGGCCTCGGCGGCCGCCGAGGTGACGTCGAACGGGGCGGGGGGCGGGGGCGTGACACCGCCCACGCCGCAATTCCCCCGGAACGTACCGGTGGTGACGAGTCGCTGCAGGGCCGGCTGGTTGTTCCAGGTGGTCGCCGGACCGATCGGACCGGCGAGCCAGGCCTCGATGCTGTTCTGAGAGCAGGAGCCGGTGTGCGTCTCGGTCGCCGCCAGTTGCGCGCTCAGCACGCGCTTGCCCCCGAGGCCGGTCGGAACCGCGAGCTGGAGGTACGTGCGGTACACGCTGTTCGGGAGGGTGAAGCCCTGGTAGCCGACGCCGAGCCCGTTGCCCGTGGGCGTGGTGTTGTAGAACGAGGACGTCGGGTACGCCGACCTGACCTCGGTGAAGGCCTCGGTGGTACTGGAGGCCCACGCGGGGTCGATGTAGACCGGGTAGACGGTGTCGGCCGCCTTGAGCAGGCCGGCATCGGGGGTGATCCCGATGGTGCCGTCCTGCACGCTGGTGCCGACCTCCGCCTCGTGGGCGCCGGTACCGGGCCCGCCGGGGCCGGAGCGGGCGTCCGGGCGGGCGTCCTGCGCCGAGGGCTGTTCTGCGGCGGGCTGCCCGGCCGCCGCCTTCCGGCCCTTCGGCGTGGTGGGCGCGGTGGGGGCGGAGGCGGGTGCTCCGGCGGAGTCCCACATCCGGGCGGGCGGGGCCTGGAACACCGCCCGGCCGGCGGCGTCCTTCACCGCGAGCCCGGTACCGTCCTCCTGGCCGAGCGTCAGGCCGGGGCTGGTCCGGGTGACCAGCTTGAGGGCGGCGAGGCCGGGATCGGCGGCCGCCTTGGCGTTCTTGACGACCAGGACCTCCTGCACACCGCCGCCCGGGGTGACGGTGAGCCGCAGGTCGACGCCGCTCGGCAGGACGTCGGGGTAGGTGAGGCCGGCCCCGTCGGCGACCGGCACGGGGAGCTTCTCCGGCCAGAAGAGTTCGAGCCGCTGGCCGCCCTCGACGGTGAGCGCGGCCAGCGGGCCGGAGCCGCCGCCGGACAGCTCCACCGCCTGGGCGGTGGCCTGCGGCACGTAGCTGCCCTCGGCGGTGCGGCGCAGCGTGGGGTCGACGGCCGTCCAGCCGTCGCCCTTCCTGGCCCAGCGGGGCTGGGGGGAGATCTCGGTGGTGAACGTGCCGTCCGGGTTGGCGAAGGTCTGCGCGGTCGCGGTGCGGGCGTCGCCGACCTCGACCCGGCCGTGCTGGCGGCGGGCCGCCTGGCTCGCGGCCGCGGCGTCCGGGGCGGAGTCGGCCCGATCGGCCTGCGGAGCGGCGGCCCGAGCGGGCGCCTGCGCGTTCACCGTGGTCAGGACGACCGACAGGGCGATCGCGACGGTACCGGCGACCCGGGCCAGCCGGCCTCCGGTCCCCCTTGACGTGGCACCACCCGGTGGTGTGGAGCCACCGGGCTCCGCTGTGGACGAGGCGGGCAGCTGTGGCGTGCCCTGACCGTACGAAGACATGGCTGGGAGAACCCCCGATTTGTTCGCGGGCGGCGCATCGACGCCGCGCATGATCACGAACACAATCCCTTCACTGGTGATGCACTGTCAAACGCCTTACCGCCGACCCATCCTGATCGCACCGAACCAGTGGCCGGAGTCCGATCTGCACCAATGTGATGGTGTGATGGAGGCCTCGCTGTCACCCGGCGTATCGCGCAGTGCCCGCCGCCACCCGGACGGCCCGGACCGCCGCAGTGCCACAGGCGGCGACCGGGCTCGGCAACCCCGCGGGCACCGGGGGTCGGCTTCGGGTTCCTCGCCCGCCCCGCAGTTCGGGGGGCTTCCCGCGAGTGCGGGGATGGCCCCGGCCAAGATCAGGACATTGCTTTGACGCGACCGTCGGCCACGCGCATGCGGGGGTGGCCGAGGGTGTTCGACCTGCGCTTGTACGTCATCCGAAGGGGCTACGGTGCCGCGGCCGCCGATGCCTGCGCCCAGGGTGCTCGTCACCCCGCCCTCGCCGACTTCCGGGCGGCCTTCCACCGCCGTGTCGGTACGTCCCCCACGGGCCACGGGCCACGTTCCAGGCGCAGTGCCGTACGGCCTGGCTCCGGGCCACGCGCGCCACGTGGTGCGGGCGGGGCGCGGGGCCGGGAGAGTGGAGACATGCGTGGTCGAGCCTCGCCAGGACGTCGGCAGGACGTCGGCAGGCCCGCTCGCAGGCATGATCGGAGGAGCACCGTGACCACAGACACCGCCCTCGGCTACGACGTGTTCGTCCTCGATCCGTCGCCGCTGACCGGGTCCGGACCGCTGCCCAACGGGGAACCACGCCGCTACCAGCCCATCGCGGTCACCCTCGTCCACGGCCGGCAGGACGCCGTCCTCGTCGATCCGCCGCTCACCACCGAGCAGGCGCAGAGGGTCGGGGACTGGGTCGAGGCGAGCGGGAAGCGGCTGACACACATCGTGGCCACCCACGGACACGGTGACCACTGGTTCACCGCCGAAACGCTCGCCGAGCGCTTCGGTGCCCAGGTGGTCGCCTCCGCCGGGACCATCGAGCAGATGCACGGCAACGTGTCGGCCCGGGAGCTGCTCTGGGACGTGATGTGGCCGGACCAGATCCCGGTGACCGCGGTGACGGCCGAGACGGTCCCCGGCAACCGTCTCACCCTCGAAGGCCACGATCTCGGCCTCGTCGAGGTCGGGCACGCGGACAGCGACGACTGCACCGTGGTGCACGTGCCGGACCTCGGGCTGGTGGTGGCCGGCGACGTGATCTACAACGGCGTGCACCTGTATCTCGGTGATGCGGCCGCAGGGGAATTCGGCCCGTGGCGCAAGGCCATCGACACGGTCGCGGCCCTGCAGCCGAGCCGGATCGTCGCCAGCCACCAGAACAAGGACCTCGACGACGACGCCGGACGGGTCATTGCCGAGACCCGCCAGTACCTCGACGACGCCGAGGCCGTCCTGGCCAAGCAGACGACGGCGGAGGGCTTCTTCGCGGCGATGCTGGAGCGCCACCCCGACCGGCTCGGCAGGACCGTCCTGTGGGTGAGCGCACGGGCGCTGTACTTCGCTCGCGAGGGGGACGACCCCTGGCAGACCCTCATGGCGGCCTGGCTCTGATCGGACGCGGGTCCGATCGGACGCGGCTACGGCTCTGATCGGACGCCGCAGGGTTCGGCTCCGCGAGGGTTCCGCTCCCGGAGGGGCCGCGGCCCTACGGGTCCAGGAACGCGTGCACGTCGGCGGCGAACGCCCGGGCGGGCTGGAAGAGGAAGCCGTGGGCGGCGTCCGGGTACAGCTTCACGGACGCGTCGGGGATCAGGCTCGCTGTGTCGGGGATCAGGCTCGCTGTGGGGTGCGGGCGCGGCCGCCGGCCGTCCGGTTGCTCGGCCGCCGCCGGTGGCGGCCGCCTCGGTCAGGCTGCGGATGCAGCCCCGGGGCGGAGCTGTTCGGCGATCCAGGCCGCTGCGAAGGCCGTCCAGGTGGCCGCGTCGCCGGAGCCGTGGGCGAGGCCGAGGCCGTGCGGGCCGTGGGCGTAGACGTGCACCGTGTGCGGGACGTCGTGCGCCGCCAGGGCGGCGGCGAGGCGGTAGGTGTGCTCCGGCGGGACGTAGACGTCCTCGGCGGTGTGCCAGAGGAAGAACGGGGGCGATGCCCTGGTCACCAGGGCGTCGAGCGAGGTCGCGCGGCGCAGGTCCGGCGGGGCGTCCTCGCCGAGCAGGATCAGTTGGGCCGGCCGGTAGGTCTCGGTCTCCATCGACGTGACCGGGTAGCCGAGGACGGCGAACTGGACCGCCTCGCCAGGGTCGGTGCTCGGTGCGAGGGCCGCGTGCCCGGCGAGGTGGCCGCCGGCCGAGAAGCCGATCAGCCCGATGCGGTCGGCGCCCTGCTCGCGGAGGCGCCGGATCTCACTGCGCAGCGCGCGGAGCGGAGCGGGGTGCCGCACGTTCACGGGGTACCGGAAGACGCTCGCCGCCAGGCCCAGGCCGGTGAGCCAGTCGGCGACCGGCTCCGCCTCCTGCTCCGCGTGCGTTCCGTAGCCACCGCCGGGGAGCACGATCATGTGCGCCGTCGCCGCAGGCCCGCCGGCCGTCCGTGGCGTTCCGGACGCAGTGCTCACGGCCGGCCCCCGCCCCGCAGGCCGGCCGGACCCGCCGCGCCCACGCGGCCGGCGGTCCTCGTGCCGGTCACCGTCATCGTCACCGGAATCGGTCGGACGGTGCCCCTCCTGCCCCTCCACAGTGTGTCCATGGCTACCAGCGTTGTGCCCGGGTGCCCGCGGCGCGACCGGAGCAGGTGCCCGCGGCGCGACCGGAGCAGTCGGCCGGGGCCGACTCGGCTCGGCGCCGTCGCGGGGCTCGCCGTCGCCGGGCCCGCCGTCACCGAACCCCGCTGACAGGAGCGAACTCCCCGTGCAACCGGGCAGCTGACCCGCACCCGGACCGCCCGGGGCTCCGCCCGGTGACGCGTGCCGTGCCCCTTGGGCCGATCGGCCCAGGCACGGCGCGCCTCGGCCGTGCGCGCGGGCGCCGGTGGAGGATCGGTGCGGCGGCGGCCTCCGGACGCCCGCCCGGCGCCGTACCCCCCCGCGCGAAAGGCCGGCCATGGATCTCCTCGACGTTCCGCCGCCCCGGCTCCCCGGGCGGGACGACGCCAGCAGCCGCACGCCGGCGGCGTCGTGACCGCCGACCCGCGCGGCGAGGCGCCGGGCGGCGGCCGCTACGGCGAGGCCGTCTTCCGCCCCGAACTGGCCGGTGAGGGCGAGCGCACCGACCTCGGGGCCCTCGCCTACGACGATGTCACCATGGCGCGGCTGCGGGCGCTCGGGGCCGGCCCGGGCTGGCGCTGCCTCGACCTGGGTGCCGGCACCGGCACGGTCTCCCGGCGGCTGCTGGACGAGGCCGGGGTGGCGAGCGTGCTCGCGGTGGACCGCGACGTGCGCTTCCTGGGCGGACGCTCCCTCCCCGACCGGCCGCCACCCGAGCCCGGGCTCGACGTCCTGGAGGCCGACATCACCGCCCCGGACTTCGCCCCCGGCCGGTTCCGGCTCGTCCACGCGCGCTTCGTGCTGATGCACCTGCCCGAACGCGACCGCCTGATCGCGGCTCTCGCCGAACTCGTCGAGCCGGGCGGGGTGTTGGTGCTCAGCGATGCGGTCGACCTGACGAGCGACCGGGCGCCCGGCACCCCGTACAGCGTGGCGATGCGGGCGATGTGGCAGGGGCTGCGCGCCACCATCGGGACCGACGCCACCTCGGCGCCGTCCTACCCGCACCGGTTGCGCGAGGCGGGGCTCGTGCGCGTCGCCGCCGAGATCCACGTGCCGCCGCTGCTGCCGGGCAGTCCCATCAGCCGCTTCTGGGCGGACACCTGGGAGCGCAGCAGAGCCGCGATGCTCGCCACCGGCCTGGTCGACGATGCGGCTCTCGACGCGGCCGTCCGGTACCTGGGCTCCGACGAGTGCGCCGCCCTGTCGGCCGGCATGCTCACCGCCTGGGGCTGGAAGCCCGGGGGAGCGCCGGCGCAGGGCCCCGGCAGCCGGGGGGAGTAGTCCCCATGATCACCGCGACCACCGTGACCGCCTACCCGGCCCACGGCCGTCCACGGCCGGCCTGCGGGCGTCAGGACCGGGACAGGTGCGCCAGCAGGAGCTCGGCGAGGCGGTCGGGGGTGCGCAGGGGCAGGTAGTGGTCGGCGTCCGGGACCCGGTGGGCGCGGGCGGCCGGGAGGTCGGCGGCGAGGCGTTCGGCGATCACCCCGATCTCCGGGTGGTCGTGGTCGCCGTGGACGACCAGCGTCGGCGCCGTGATCGTGCCGAGGCGCGGTTCGGCGTCGCCCTCCGCGGAGGGGGCGATGTGCAGTTCGCTGATGATGCGCCGCTCCGCGTTGTCCGCCACCATCACCTCGATGAGCTCCCCTCCGGGGGCCGTGCGGCCGAGGGAGGCCCAGATCGACAGTTCCAGCTCGGCCAGCCGGGCGGCGTCCCGCTCCCGGCGGGCCGCGGAGTAGGCCGACAGCTCGGGAGTCGCCGGCCAGCTGTGGCCGCTCACCGAGGCCCCGACCAGGGCGAGGGCTGCCACCCGGTCCGGGTGGGCGAGGGCGAAGTCGAGTGAGGTCTCCCCGCCCATGCTCAACCCGACCAGCGCGGCCCGCCGGTGACCGAAGTGGTCGAGGACGGTGCGCAGGTCGTCGACGTCGCTGAACGGCGCCTCCGGCGGAGCGGAGCGGCCCAGGCCGCGGGCGTCGAACCGGATCACCTCGTGGTGACCGGCCAGCCGAGGAACGATCGGGTCCCACAGCCGGGAGTCCATCCCGGCGCCGTGCAGCAGCACCACGGGGCTCCCGGCCCCGCTGCGGTCGGCCCAGAGGTGCCCGCCGCCGGGGACGGGGATGCGGACGTCGTCTGCGGGCACGGCACTCGGGTCGGCGGTGTTCGTCGTCATGCCGAAATGATCTCAGATCGGCCTGCACGGAAGGCCGTTCCGGGCTTCTCCGGGGAACCGCCTCCGGGGGAACCGCCTTTTGACGGCGGGCGTCAGGAGGCCGGGTCGGCCGGCGGGGTGGCCCGGGGGGTCCAGCCGGGTGGCCCGAGGAGGTAGCCGGCCTTGTCGCGCCAGCGGTCGGTGGTGCGGGCGTCGCGCCAGGCGGCGCCGAATTCGTGGAAGGCGACGCGCAGCGGGTTGAAGGTCCGGATGTTCTTGGTCAGGCCGTAGACCACCTTCTCGTCGCCCTCTGGCCGGAAGGTGCGCAGGAGGCGGTCCCAGACGATGAGGATGCCGCCGTAGTTGCGGTCCAGGTAGGCCCTGTTCGAGGCGTGGTGGACCCGGTGGTGGGAGGGCGTGTTGAAGATCCACTCTACGGGGCGCCAGAGCCTGTCGACGCGTTCGGTGTGGAGGAAGAACTGGTAGGCCAGGCTGACGGACTGCTGGAGGAGGATCATCCACGGCGGCAGGCCGAGCAGGGCCAGCGGCAGCCAGAACGGCAGGCTGGTCATCGGGGTCCAGCTCTGCCGGAGGGCGGTGGACAGGTTGTAGTACAGGCTTGAGTGGTGCGGGACGTGGCTGGCCCACAGCACGCGCACCCGGTGGTGGGCGCGGTGGAAGACGTAGTAGGCGAAGTCGTCCGCGAGGAGGAGGACCAGCCAGGTCCACGGCGAGTCCGTCGCGAGGTGCCAGGGGGCGATCGTGTACAGCGCGGCGTACGCGAGGACGGCGACCACCCGCCAGGGGGCTCCGACGACCAGGCTGCCGATGCCCATGGAGAGGCTGGCTGCGGTGTCGCGGACCTCGTAGCCGCGTTCCTCGTCGTCCGGGAGGAAGCGGTAGGAGAGCACTTCGAGGAGCAGGAGCACCACGAAGGCGGGTATCGCGTAGACGACGGCGGGTATCACGATCCAGCCCCCTGATCGGTGGTGGCGCGGGTCATGGCGGTCACGGTGCGGGTGAGCATCTCGCGGGCCACCCGTTCGGCCCCCTGCGCGTCGCGGGCGGCGATGAGCTCTGCCAGCCGGCGGCGGACCGTGACGTCGAGCAGCTCGGCGGTGCGGTGGACCAGCGGCACCTCGCCGCTGGCGACGGCACCGCCGACCAGGGTGTTGAAGGACAGCAGGTAGGCGAGGTTCCCGGAGCCCGTCACGATCAGCCGCCACAGCGCGACGTCCGCCGTGTCCAGGGCCGCCAGGTCGGCGCCGGTGGCGCCGTAGTCCGCGGCGGCGCCGGCGATCGCCTCGGCGACCTCGGGCGGGCACCGCTCGGCGCAGAGCCGCGCCGCGTCCGCCCCGATGCAGGCCCGCATCTCCATCGCGTCGCGCTGCAGGCCCGTGAAGACGGCGTTGCCGCGGGCGACGTCGAACGCGAGGTCGAGTCCGGCGCGGGTGCGCCAGTCCAGGACGCGGGTGCGTCCGCCCTGGCTCACCTCCACGAGCCGTGCCTGCTGCAGTCGCTTGACCGCCTCGCGGACCGCGTGCCGGTTGACGCCGAACTCCGCGGCCAGGTCCCGTTCGGCGGTGAGGGCGCTGTCGGCGGGCAGGTGGCCGCCGAGGATGCGGTCCCTGAGGATCGCGAAGAGCTGATCGGAGACCGACTCCCGCTTGATGGGTGCTTCCGTCATGCCGATGAGGATGAGCCCGAGAGCCGAACTGGTCAACTGGTTGGACCAGATGACTTCTGCTCACGGCACGGGTTGCCCGGCCCCACGGGGTCAGCCGCCCCACCCCGGTACCACCAGACCGGACTCGTAGGCGATCACCACCGCATGGGTCCGGTTCTGCGCGCCGAGCTTGGTCAGCACGTTCCCGACGTGGGTCTTCACCGTCTCCAGGCTCACGGTGAGCGACTGGGCGATCTCCGGGTTGGAGCGACCGGTGGCCATCAGGCGCAGCACCTCCTCCTCCCGCCCCGTCAGCGCCGCCGTCGGCAGGGCCTCGGTGGCTTCCAGCGGGCGGGCGGCGACCATCCGGCGCAGGGCCGCGGGGAAGAGGACCGCCTCCCCGGCCGCCACCACCCGCACCGCCTCCGCGATCTGCCGGACCGGAAGCCGCTTGAGCACGAACCCGCTGGCCCCGGCACTGAGCGCGGCGGTGACGTAGCCGTCGTTCTCGAAGGTGGTGATCACCACGATCCTCGGCGGTGCCGCGGACTCGGCCAGCAGCTGCCGGGTGGCCTCGATGCCGTTGCGGCGTGGCATCCGCACGTCCATGAGGACCACGTCCGGTCGCAGCCGCCGCGCCTGCTCGACCGCCTCGACGCCGTCGGCGGCCTCACCGAGCACCGTGATCCCGGGCTGGGCGGCGAGCAGGGTGCGCAGACCGCTCCGGGTCACCTCGTCGTCGTCGGCGATCAGGAGCGTGACGGGTGCGCCGGCGGGGCTGCCCGTGGTGATGCCGACAGGGACGGCCTCGGTCGCGTCAGGGCCGCCGGTCATGCGGGCAACCGCACCGGCAGCCGGACCGCCAACCGCCAGTGCCGCGGGCCGTGCGGGCCGGCCTCGATCTCACCGTGCAGCAGCCGCACCCGCTCGGCCAGCCCGGCCAGGCCGTGCCCGGACGCCGGGAAGGCGCCCGCGCCGTCGCCGGCACCCGCCCCCACCCGGTTGACCACGCTGAGCTCCAGCGCGTCCGCCGAGGCCGCCACCCGGACCTCGACCGGCCCGCCGGCCCCGTGCCGCAGCGCGTTCGTCAGCCCCTCCTGGAGGATCCGGTAGGCCGCCCGCGAGAGCGTCCCCTGCACCTGCGCCCACTCGCCGGACAGCTCCGGCTCCACCACCGCGCCCGCGTGCCGCAGCCGCTCCAGCAGCGCGGGCAGGTCGACCAGGCTCCGGGTCGGCGCAGTTCCCGCCTCCTCCTCGCGCAGCACCCCGAGAACGTAGTCGAGGTCCTCCAGCGCGGCCCGGGCCGATTCCTCGATGCTGCGCATGGCGGCCCGCGCCGCCGCCGGGTCGGCGGCGAGCACCTCGCCGGCCACCGCGGCCTGGATCGTGGCCGCCGTCAGCGTATGACCGATCGAGTCGTGCAACTCGTGGGCCAGCCGGTTGCGTTCGGCCAGCCGCCGCTCCCGTTCGGCCGCCAGTGCGATCCGCTCGGCCGACGACAGCCCCAGCAGCCTGGGCGCCGACCATCGCAGAGCGGCCGTCGCCACCGCGCACGTCGCCGCTGCCAGCAGCAGGCAGCCGAGCGCCACCGCCCAGTTCTGCCAGCCGCCGTCCGCGCGCATCGACCAGCCGAACAGGGTCAGCCTCGCCTCGGCCCGGAGCCAGGCCCCCGGGAGGACGAGGCCGATGAGGAGGAACAGACCGCCCAGCCCCGCCACCGTCCAGCCGAGTGCCACGTGCAGGAGCAGCCAGAGCGGAGTCCGCCAGCGGTCGGCGCCGGCTCGCGCGGTGCGGCCCGGCGCCGGCGGGGCCGGAGCCGGCCCTGCGCCGGGTGGGCCGGCGGGCCGGCCGACGGCCACCGGATCCGGCAACGGCAGCTTCAGCATTCGACGCGCGGACGCCACCAGCACCCGCCGGGTGGTGGCGGCCCGCCCGACCAGGCCGATCAGCACCGCCCAGGTCAGCAGGGCCAGGGGCAACCGCACAGCCTCCGGGGCGGACCGCCACATCAGCACCGGCAGGAGCGCGAACGGCAGGAGTGGAAGGCTTGCCAGCGCGCCGCAAGAGGCGAACAGCGCACCTGTGTACGTGGAGCCGCGCAGCAGCGGCCGGAGTCCCCTGATCATGATCGCCAGTATGTCCGGGCAGCCGATCGGTGACCTCCCCCGATCGAGGGAGCACGTTCTCCCGCCTTCCCGCGATGCGTGCCCGGCAGCCCGGGGGCCAGGATCGTGCTGCGGCTCCTGCCGCCACTTCCTCACGATTCCAATGGAGTTGACACATGCGTGAGTACTCGGGCCGGCGACTTCTTTCGTCCGGGCGGCAGCACGGCGGCCGGCGACGGGCCGCGGCGTTCGCCGTCGGGGTGGCCGTCGTCGGCATGACGACGGGCCTCGCGGCGCCGTCCGGGGCGTTCGCCGCCGCCCGGCCGGACGCCGCCCAGCAGGGCCTCGACGCGCTGGTGCGCGATGACGGCATGCCCGCCGCGCTGGCGACCACCGTGGACCGTGCCGGCCGCACCCGGACCTACACGGCGGGGGTCGGCGACCTGGCCACCGGTTCGAAGGTGCCCCGGGACGGGCAGGTCCGGATCGGGAGCAACACCAAGACGTTCACGGCGGTGGTCGTGCTGCAACTGGTCGGTGAGGGGAGGGTCGGCCTCGACGCCACCGTCGAGACGTACCTGCCGGGCCTCGTGCGCGGTGACGGGATCGACGGGCGCCGCATCACCGTCCGGCAGCTCCTGCAGCACACCAGCGGACTTCCCGAATACGAGGGAGACGTCGACGGCGCCATCCTGCAGCAGCGGTACCTCGAACCCCGCGACGTGCTCGACATCGCCCTGCGGCACAAGGCCGACTTCGCCCCCGGGACGAACTGGGCGTACAGCAGCACGAACTACGTGCTGGCCGGCCTGATCGTCCAGAAGGTCACCGGACGCCCCCTCGCCGAGGAGATGGACAGGCGCATCATCAAGCGCATCGGGCTCAGCCACACCTACTTCCCCGCCCCCGGTGACAGGACCATCCGGGAACCGCACCCCAAGGGCTACCGGCAGGACACGGCGGGCGCGCCGCTGCGCGACGTCACCGACATCGACCCCTCCTCGGCCTGGGCCGCGGGGCAGATGATCTCCACCAACTCCGACCTCAACCGGTTCTTCACTGCCCTCCTGGCCGGCGGGCTCCTCCAGCCGGCCCAGCTCGCCGAGATGCGCACCACCGTCCCCATCGGCGACACCGGCGCCGGCTACGGGCTGGGGATCATCAGCAGGCCGCTGTCGTGCGGCGGTGAGTACTGGGGCCACGGCGGCGACATCCCGGGGTACGAGACCCGGGGCGGAGCCACCGACGGCGGCCGCGCCGTCAACGTCGCGGTGACCAGCATCCCGGCCGACGCGGCCGGTACCAGGCACATCGAGAGCGTCGTGGACGCCGCCCTGTGCCGCTGACCTCTTGAAGGACGGCGCCGACTCCCCCCGCCGGCGGGCCGAGCTGCCGGCAGCCGGCCCCGGGGAGCGGCATGCCGCTCCCCGGGGCCGGCTCTCGACCGCTCACTGCCCCACGACCGCCACCGCCCGCCCGCTCACCCGCACGCGCGGGTCCGTCGTGGACGCCTCGACCCGGAGCAGGCTCGGCCGGCCGAGATCCTCCCCCTGGCGGATGGTGAAGGCACCGGAGGACGGGAGGGCGCCGATGGCGCGCAGGTAGCCGCCGAGGGCGGCGGCCGCGGCGCCGGTGGCCGGGTCCTCGACGACACCGCCGATCGGGAAGGGGTCGCGGGCGTGGAAGAGCTCCTGGGTCTCACGCCAGACCAACTGGAGCGTTGTCCAGCCGTGACGGTGCATCACCTCGGCCAGGGCCTCGAAGTCGTAGTCGAGGTCCGCGAGACGCTCGCGGGTGGCCACGGCCAGGACCAGGTGCTCGTTCCCGCCGAAGGCGACGTGCGGCGGCAGCGCCGGGTCGAGGTCCTCCGGGGACCAGCGCAGGGCCGCGAGGGAGGCGTGCACCTCCGCTTCGCTCGCCGGTCGGGAGCGGGTGGGGACGCTGGTGAGCGTCGCGGTCACGGTGCCTCCGGGCGCTGCCGATGTGTCCAGGGCGATCTCGCCCACCGGCGTGTCGAAGACGAGCGGGCCGGGGCCGATCCGCTCGGCCAGGGCCACCGCGGTGGCGACGGTCGCGTGACCGCAGAAGGCGACCTCGGCGAGCGGGCTGAAGAAGCGCAGCCGGAACCGGCGCGCCGCCCGGTCCGCGGAGGTGACGAACGCGGTCTCCGAGTAGCCGACTTCGGCGGCGGTCGCGAGCATGGCGGCATCGTCCAGCGCGGCGGCGTCGAGCACGACGCCGGCCGGGTTGCCGCCGGCGGGGTCGGTGGTGAAGGCGGTGTAGCGCAGGGTCTCGGGGCGTGTGCTCTTCAGGCTCATGCCCCTACCCTGGCGCCCCGAAGGCATCCGGACAAACGATGGATTCCGATCAGCTCCATCGCATTTCACGATGGCAGGGCGCTATCGTCGGCGGCATGGACACCCGACTGCTGCGCACCTTCGTCACCGTCGCCCGGACCGAGAACCTCACCGCCGCCGCGGAGCGCCTGCACCTCGTCCAGTCCACCGTGACCGCTCAGGTGCAGGCGCTGGAGAAGGACCTCGACCTGCGGCTGTTCGACCGGCTGCCACGCGGGGTGGTGCTCACCGGCGCCGGGCGCGAGGTGCTGGCGCAGGCCGAGGCGGTGCTGGAGGCCGAGGCCCGGCTGCGGGCGGTCGCGGCCTCGGCCGGTGGCTCGGGCGGTCGGGTGACCGGACGCGTGGTGCTCTCGGCCGGCGAGACGCTGGTGTCCGCGCGGCTGCCGGGAGTCATCGCCGCGCTCCGCCGCAGCCACCCCGGGGTCGAGGTGGACCTGCGCACGATGGGGACCACGGCCGCCGTCGCCGCGCTCCGCACCGGGGAGTTGGACCTGGCCCTGCTGCTGGAGGACGAGGCCGCTTTCCGTGACATCGACTGCACGCCGCTGGCCGGCGAGCCGCTGGTGCTGGTCTGCTCGCCCGAGCACCCTGCCGCCGCCCGGAGCGCCACCGACTCGCCCACCGACTGGGCGGAGCTGGCCCGTGAGGACTACTTCCTGCACGAGCAGGGCTGCTCGTACAGCGACAGCTTCATCGAGCGGCTGCTCGCCGCCGCCACTGGCGCACCGCCCCGGATCACGCGCTTCGGCAGTCTGGAGGCCGCCAGGTCCTGCGTGGCCGCGGGCCTCGGCCTCAGCCTGTTGGCCCGCGCCAATGTCGCGGACGCGCTCCGGTCGGGCCGTCTGACGCAGGTGCCGGGGCCGCAGTTCCCCGACGTCACCGTGCATCTGGCCCGCCACCGCCGGCGCTGGCTCTCCCCGGCGGCGGCCGCGCTCGCCGCGGAGCTGCCGCACCACTTCCCGCACTGAGCACAGGACCGCGGGGGCGGACGGCACGCGATGCGGGCGCGTGGTGCGATCGCTCGGCGAAAAGGATGTCCGTTCCGGACGGGCGAGGGGAACGATGGGCAAGGAGAGGCCCGACCCGCTCCTTGCCATGATCAATTTATAGCCCGTCAGGGGGCTTGCAGCAAGGGCCCGGTCGTGCCGCAGAATCTCCACTCGTAGCCATGACCTGCGGAAACGGGTGGGGAATTCTGATGATCGACGTAATCGTCGCCGGTGGCGGACCGACCGGGCTGATGCTGGCTGCCGAACTGCGGCTGGCCGGGGTGCGGACGGTCGTGCTCGAAAGGCTGACCGAGCCGGCCGGGCAGTCCCGCGGGCGCGGGATACAGGTGCGCACTGTCGAGATGCTGGACCAGCGCGGCCTGCTGGAGCGGTTCCTCGCGGTCAGTGAGCCCTACCGGACCAGTGACTTCGGCGGTCTCGTCAAGCTGCGGCCGGACCTGCTGGACACCGCGCACCCGTTCGGCCTCGCGACGCCGCAGACGGTGACCGAGGAACTGCTGGCCGAGCGCGCCGCCGAGCTCGGTGCCGAGATCCGGCGCGGCTGCGAACTGGTCGGGCTCGCCCAGGACGAGGAGGGGGTGGACGTCGAGCTGGCCGACGGCACCCGACTGCGTGCTCGCTACCTCGTCGGCTGCGACGGCGGGCGCAGCACCGTGCGTCGGCTGACCGGCGTCGGCTTCCCCGGCGAGCCCTCCACGGTCGAAACGCTGCTGGGCGACATGGAGATGACGGAGGATCCGGCGACGGTGGCCGCCGTCACGGCAGAGGTCCGCAAGGTGCACGTCCGGTTCGGCACCGTCCCGATGGGGGAGGGGGTGTACCGGGTGATCGTGCCCGCCGACGGGGTGGCCGAGGACCGGGCCGCGCCGTCCCTGGGGGAGTTCAAGGAGCAGCTGCGGGCCCACGCGGGCACCGACTTCGGGGTGCACTCGCCGCGCTGGCTGTCGCGGGTCGGCAATGCCACCCGGCAGGCCGAGCGCTACCGGGTGGGGCGGGTGCTGCTGGCCGGCGACGCGGCGCACGTCCATCCGCCGACCGGCGGGCAGGGTCTGAGCCTCGGTGTCCAGGACGCGTTCAACCTCGGCTGGAAGCTCGGGGCCCGGATCAACGGCTGGGCGCCGGAGGGTCTGCTCGACACCTACCACGCCGAGCGCCACCCGGTGGGCGCCGCCGTGCTGGCCAACACCCGCGCGCAGGGCGCGCTACTGGAGAACAGCCCCGGTGCAGTGGCGCTACGGGATCTGTTCTCGCGGCTGCTGGACTTCGAGGAGGTGAACCGGTACGTGACCGGGATGACTTCCGCGGTCGGCGTCCGCTACGACTTCGGCGCCGGCCACGACCTGCTCGGCCGGCGGATGCGGGACGTGCAGCTGAAGGACGGGCGACGCCTCTACGAGCTGATGCACGCCGGCCGCGGCCTGCTCCTCGACCGGACCGGCCGGCTGTCGGTGACGGGCTGGGAAGACCGGATCGACCACGTCGTCGACACCGGTCGGGAGCTCGACGCACCGGCGGTACTCCTGCGCCCGGACGGCCACGTGGCATGGGCCGGCGTAGACCAGCAGGACCTCCTCACCCATCTGCCCACGTGGTTCGGCACCGCCGCCGGCTGAGCCCACCTGCCGGCGGCCCCCCGGGGTGCGGCACGCCGCACCCCGGGGGGGGCGCACGTCCGCGCACGGCACCCCCGGGGTTTGTATCGATCTCTTGACTGGCGTCACCGGAGCGCGATACTGGCTTCACTCCCCGCTCGCCGAAGAGGTGCCGCCGCATGGAGCTCACACCCTCAGCGCATCTGGACACGTTCTGCCGCGACAATCTCCCGCCGCTCGACCAGTGGCCGGAACTTCTCTTCGAACTCCCCGAGCTGGCCTATCCGGACCGGCTCAACTGCGCGCACGTCCTGCTCGACGAGTCGATCGAGCGCCTCGGCCCCGACCGGCGCTGCCTGCTCACTCCGACGGAGCAGTGGAGCTACGGCGAACTGCGCGAGAACGCGGACGCGGTGGCCCGCGTGCTGACCGAGGACCTGGGCCTCGCCACCGGCAACCGGGTGCTGCTGCGCGGCCCCAACACCCCCTGGCTGGTGGCATGCTGGCTCGGGGTGCTGAAGGCCGGCATGGTGGCGGTCACCACCATGCCGCTGCTGCGGGCACCCGAGCTGACCGCGATGAACGAGATCAGCCTGCCGGCCGCGGCACTGTGCGACCACCGCTGCCTGGCCGAGCTGGAACGGGCCGCCCCGCCGGGCCTGACCGTCCTGGCCTACGGCGGCCCCGGGCCGGACGACCTGATCGCCCGCTGCGCCGCCCGGCGTGGCCGCTTCACCGCCGTGCCGACCGCCGCCGACGACGTGGCGCTGATCGCCTTCACCTCCGGCACCACCGGCCGGCCCAAGGCCACCCTCCACTTCCACCGCGACGTCCTCGCCAACGCCGACACCTTCTCCCGGCACGTGCTGCGGCCGACCCCGGACGACCTCTTCGCCGGCACGCCGCCGCTCGGCTTCACCTTCGGCCTCGGCGGGCTCGTGGTCTTCCCGCTGCGGGCCGGCGCCGCCAGCCTGCTGCTGGAGCAGGCCGGCCCGGAGGAGCTCACCGAGCAGGTCGCCCGGCACCGGGTCAGCGTGCTGTTCACCGCGCCGACCGCCTACCGGGCGATCCTGGCCGCCGGGCTGGCCGGCCGGCTGGCGGGCGTACGGCGCTGCGTCTCGGCCGGCGAGCACCTGCCGGCCTCCGTCTGGGAGGCCTTCCACGCGGCCACCGGGCAGCGGCTGGTCGACGGCATCGGGGCCACCGAGCTGCTGCACGTGTTCATCTCGGCCGCCGACGGTGACATCCGCCCCGGCGCGACCGGCCGGCCGGTCCCCGGCTACCGGGCCGCCGTGCTCGACGCGGACGGCGCGCCGGTGCCGGACGGCAGTCCGGGGCTGCTCGCCGTCAAGGGCCCCACCGGCTGCCGCTACCTGCGCGACGAGCGCCAGCTCGGCTACGTGCGCAACGGCTGGAACCTCACCGGCGACACCTATGTGCGCGACCGCGACGGTTACTTCTGGTACCAGGCGCGCACCGACGACATGATCGTCTCGGCTGGCTACAACATCGCCGGGCCCGAGGTCGAACAGGTGCTGGCCGACCACCCGGACGTGCTGGACAGCGCGGTGGTCGGCGTGCCCGACGAGCGGCGCGGCAGCGTGGTCCGGGCGTACGTGGTGCTGCGCGAGGGCGTGCCGGCCGGGCCGGAGACCACCCGCGCCCTCCAGGAGCACGTGAAGCGGACGATAGCGCCGTACAAGTACCCGCGCGAGATCGAGTTCGTCACCGAACTGCCGCGCACCGCCACCGGCAAGCTGCACCGGGCCGAGCTGCGCCGCCGTGCGGCCGTGCACCCGGCCAGCGTGGCGGTGGAGCGGCGGGTGGAGTGGTCGGACACCGACGCGGCCGGGCACTACCACTTCTCGGCGGTGCAGCGCTGGGTCGAGGCGGCGGAGGCGGTGCTGCTGCGCCGGCTCGGGCTGGCCGGGCTTTTCGGCCGGATCCCGCGCGTGCACTTCGAGGCCGACTACCGCGAACGCCTCTGGTTCGGCGACCAGGTCCGCACCGAGCTGCGCGTCCTGCGGGTCGGCGGCTCCTCGCTGCACTACGCCTTCGAGGTGCACGGGCCGCTGGGCCTGGCCGCGACCGGGCGGATGTCGGTGGTGCACGCCGCCGCGCAGGCCAAGGGTGCCGAACCCTGGCCCGCAGAGGTGCGCCGGGCGCTTGCCGAGTCCGGACCGCAGCAGCCGGAGGGCTACCGGTGACCGGCGGAGGGCCGCCGGTGAGCGGCGGAGCCGGGCCGGCCGGCTCCGCGGTGCGGCGGATCGCGGTGATCGGCGCCGGGCCGGGCGGGCTCTACTTCGCCGCACTGGCCAAGAAGTTGGCGCCGCACCGGGAGATCACCGTGTGGGAGCGCGACGCCCGCGACGACGCCTACGGCTTCGGGGTGGTCTTCTCGGACGAGACGCTGGACGGCATCGCCCAGGCCGACCCGCCGGTCTTCGCCGCGCTGTCCGCCGAGTTCGCGCGCTGGAGCGACATCGACGTCCGGTACGCCGGCCAGGTCCGCACGTGCGGCGGGCACGGCTTCGCCGCACTGGACCGCAACCGGCTGCGCACGATCCTGCAACGGCGCTGCGCCGAGCTGGGGGTGGACGTGCGCTACCGCACACCCGCGCCGCCGGTGGCCCGGCTGGCGTCCGGGTACGACCTGGTGGTGGCCGCCGACGGCGTGCGCTCGGCCACCCGGGCGGCGCTCGCCGAGGCCTTCCGGCCCGACCTGGACGAGCGGCACTGCCGCTACATCTGGCTCGCCACCGACAAGGTCTTCGAGGCCTTCACCTTCATCGTCGAGCAGCACGACTTCGGCGCACTCCAGGTGCACGCCTATCCGTACAGCCGCCGGCGCTCGACGTTCATCGTGGAGATGGCCGAGGAGGCGTGGCGCAAGGCGGGCTTCGAAGAGCCGGCCGGGCGGGAGTCGGGGCGTGGGGAGAGCGACCTGCCGAGCGTGCTGCGGTGCGAGCGACTGCTCGCCGCGCACCTGGACGGGCACCGGCTGATCCCCAACGCCTCGCGCTGGATCCGCTTCACCACCGTGCGCAACGCGAGCTGGCACCACCGCAACGTGGTGCTGCTCGGGGACGCCGCGCACACCGCCCACTTCTCGATCGGATCGGGCACCAAACTGGCCCTGGAGGACGGCCTGGCGCTGGCCGCCGCACTGCACGAACACCCGTTGCTCGAAGGCGCGTTGGTGGCCTACGAGCGCGAGCGGCGACCAGTGGTGGAGTCCGCGCAGCGGGCCGCGCAGGCGAGCCTGGAGTGGTTCGAGACCGTCGGCCGGCACACCGGCCAGGGCGCGGGGCAGTTCGCCTTCAACCTGCTCACCCGCAGCCGCCGGGTCACCTACGGCAACCTGCGCGCCCGGGACGCCGCCTTCGTGGACGCCGTCGACGCGGCCTTCGGCGGTGCTGCGGACGGCGAAGGGGTGGGCCGCGTGGCAGCCCCCGACGGCGCGGCCCCCGACCCCGGCGGCGGCACGGCCGGCGTTCCGCCGATGTTCCGGCCGCTGCGGCTGGGCCTGCTGCGGCTGCGCAACCGGATCGTGGTACCGCCGCTGGCCACCTTCACCGCCGTCGACGGGCTGCCCAGCGGCTTCGACCGGGCCCAGCTCGGCGCGCAGGTCCTCGGCGGCGCCGGTCTGGTCTTCACCGGCATGACCGCGGTCAGCGCGCAGGGCCGGGCCACCGAGCGCTGCCCGGGCCTGTGGACGGACGCCCAGGAGGCCGCCTGGCGTTCGGTGGTGCGCGCGGCCCGGGAGCTCGGCGACACCCCGCTGGGCATCCAGCTGACCCACGCCGGTCGGCGCGCGGCCGGCAGCGTCCCCGGCCCGGACGGGATCGGGCACCCCCTCGCGGACGGTTGGCCGACGCTGGCCGCCTCACCGCTGCCCTGGGAGCCGGGGGCCCCGCCGCCGCGCGCGGCCGGCGTGGCGGAACTGGCCGGCGTGGTCGCCGACTTCGCGGCCGCCGCGGCCCGCGCCGACCGGGCCGGATTCGACGTGCTGGGCCTTCAGTTCGGCCACGGGCACCTGGTCTCCGGGTTCCTCTCGCCGCTGACCAACCACCGTACCGACCGCTACGGCGGACCGCTGGAGCACCGGCTGCGGCTGGCCCTGGAGGTGCTCGCCGCGGTGCGGGCCGTCTGGCCGGCCGGCAAGCCGGTCGTGGTCCGGATCTCGGCCGCCGACTGGGCGCCGGGCGGCACCACCGAGGCGGAGGCGGTGGCGATCTGCCGGGCACTGGCCGGCGCGGGCGCGGACGCCCTGGACGTCTCCACCGGCGAGGTGGTCGCGCACCAGAAGGTGCCGTACGGGCGCGGCTACCAGGTGCCGTTCGCCGACCTGATCCGCCACGCGACCGGGATCCCGACCGTCGCCGTCGGCGCGATCTCCGGCCACGACGACGCCAACTCGGTCCTGCTGGCCGGCCGGGCCGATCTGGTCGCGGTCGGCCGGGCCCACCTGTACGACCCGCTGTGGACGCTGCACGCCGCGGCCGAGCAGGGCTACGCCGGCCCCGGGGCGCGCTGGCCGCAGCCCTGGCAGCCGGGCAGCCGCCGACCGCCCGGGCCCGGTGCGGACCGGGTCGCGCCCCGGCTGCGGCTGTTGCCGGAGGCGGCCGCTCCGGTGCACCGCCGCTGGCTGCCGGCGGACGGCCCGGCCGCCGGCGGCCCGGACGACGGCGGTCTGGACGGGCAGGCCGGCCGGAAGCCCACCGAACCCGTGTCGAACTGAGGGAGGACCGGATGCCCCACCTGCCCCGCTTCACCGCCGCCGCCGTCCAGGCCGCCCCCGTCTACCTGGACCCGGACGCCACCGTGGACAAGGCCGTGGCCCTGATCGCCGAGGCGGCCGCGCACGGCGCCGAACTGGTGGTCTTCCCCGAGGTCTTCGTGCCCGGCTACCCCTACTGGAACTGGACGATGAACCCCGTCCAGGGCTCACCCTGGTTCGAACGGCTCTACCTGGCCTCGGTGGACGTCCCCGGCCCGCACGTGGACCTGCTCTGCGCCGCCGCCCGCCGGGCCGGCGTCGTCCTGGTGATCGGCGTCAACGAGCGCGGCGGGCCCGGGCTCGGCACCCTGTACAACACGCTGCTCACCATCGGCCCGGACGGCCGGCTGCTCGGCGTGCACCGCAAGCTCGTACCGACCTGGGCCGAGAAGCTGACCTGGGCCCAGGGCGACGGCAGCTCACTGGTGGTGCACCGCACGCCGATCGGCCCGCTCGGGGCGCTCGCCTGCGGCGAGAACACCAACCCGCTGGCTCGCTTCACCCTGCTCGCCCAGGGCGAACTGGTACACGCCGCAAGCTACATCGCGCTGCCGGTCGCGCCCGACGACTACGACATGGCGGAGGCCATCGCACTGCGCGCGGCCGCGCACTGCTTCGAGGGCAAGGTGTTCACCGTGGTGTCCTGCTCGACGATCTCGCCCGAGATCGTCGACCTGGTGGCCGGCGAGGACCAGCAGGTGCGCAAGCAGCTCGCCCGCCCGCGCGCCGCGCTCTCCGGCGTCTTCGGCCCGGACGGGCGCCCCGTCACCGAGCCGCTGGTCGACGACGAGGGCATCGTCTACGCCGAGATCGACCTCGCACGCTGCATCCAGCCCAAGCAGATGCACGACATCGTCGGCCACTACAACCGCTTCGACGTCTTCCGGCTGCACGTCGACACCGCTCCGCACCGGCCCGTGCACCTCCACGAGGGGCACGACGGGAACCGCCCCGACGGACACCGCCCCGGCGCGAACCGGCCGGACGGCTACCGACCAGGCGCGAGCCGGCCCCACCCCGAGCAGGAGAGCGGCACCCACCACCAGGAGGAAGCGTGAACGACTACGACGACACCCGGCCGGGCCGGGCCAGGGTCGCGGACAGCCCCGAACTCGCCGCCTACTACGAGGAGTTGGCCAAGCAGGAGGCCGGCGCGCTCTGGACGGTGGCGAACGAGATCGAACCCTGGTACCCGCAGCCCAAGTCCGTCCCGGTGCTCTGGCGCTACGCGGACCTGGCACCGCTGGTCCGCAAGGCGCTGCCGCTGGTCCGGGCGGACGACGCCGGCCGCCGGGTGGTGATGCTGGTCAACCCCGGCCGACGCGAACTGAGCGCTGCCGTCGGCCTGTTGTACACCGGCCTGCAGATCATGGGACCGGGCGAGGCGATGACCGCGCACCGCCACCAGGCCGCCGCACTGCGGTTCGTCCACGAGGGAACCGGCGCCTGGACGATCGTGGACGGCCAGAAGCTCAAGGTCGGGCCGCGCGACTTCGCGATCACGCCCAACAACACCTGGCACGAGCACGGCAACGAGGCCTCGGACGAACCGGTGATCTGGCAGGACGGACTGGACATCCCGCTGGTCAACGCGCTCGACGCCGGCTTCTACGAAGTCCACCCCGAGCTCTACCAGCAGCCCGGCACGGTGGTGAACTCCTCGCTGCTCAGCTACGCCGGCACCCTGCTGCCGTACGGCGTCGAGAAGTGGAGCCGCCCGTACTCCCCGCTGCTCGGCTGGCCCTGGGAGCCCAGCTACGAGGCGCTCTGCCGACTGGCCCGGGCGGGCGAGGGATCGCCGTACGACGGCGTGATCATGGAGTACGCCAACCCGGTCACCGGCGGTTCGGTGATGCCGACCATGAGCGCCCACCTGCAACTGCTGCGCCCGGGCCAGGCCACCCTCGCGCACCGGCACACCGGCTCGGTCGTCTACACGGCGGCCAAGGGCCGCGGCGTCTCGATGATCGCCGGGCAGCGCTTCGAGTGGCAGCAGGGCGACGTCTTCGTGGTCCCGTCCTGGGCCTGGCACGAGCACGCGAACGCCGACCAGGGCGAGGACGCCTGCCTCTTCTCGTTCAACGACTTCCCGGTGATGCGCTCGCTCGGCATGTACCGCGAGGAGGCCCACCCGGACAACGGCGGCCACCAGCCCGTCCTCTCGTAAGGAGCCCTTCGATGCACCTGCTCAGCTTCCACACCGGCGGCGGCGACACGCCCCGCCTCGGCGCGCGGAGCGGCGAGCGCGTGGCCGACCTGACGGCGCTCGCCACCGCGGCCGGCGCCGACCTGCCCGGCGATCTGCTCGCGCTGATCCGGGCCGGCGGACCCGCCCTGGCCACCGTCCGCGGACTGCTGGCCGGCGCGCCGGCCGACGCCTGGCTGCCGCTCTCCGGCGTCACGCTCTGTGCGCCGCTGCGGCCCGGCAAGATCGTCGGAGTCGGCCTCAACTACGTCGAGCACGTCGAGGAGTCGCACCGCTCGCTCGACACCGAGCGCGAACTGCCGGACCGCCCGGTATTGTTCGGCAAGCCGGCCACCGCCGTCACCGGCCCCGGCGGGCCGATCCTGCACAACGCCGACCTGACCAAGCAGCTCGACTGGGAGTGCGAACTGGCCGTGGTGATCGGCCGGACCGCCAGCCGGGTCACCGAGGCCGAGGCGCTGCGGCACGTCTTCGGCTACAGCATCGTCAACGACATCAGCGCGCGCGACCAGCGCCGCTCCGGGCAGTGGTTCTTCTCCAAGGGCCAGGACTCCTACTGCCCGTTCGGACCGGTCGTGGTCACCGCCGACGAGATCCCCGACCCGCAGAACCTCGACCTCTCGCTCAAGGTCAACGGCGTGACCAAGCAGGACTCCAACACCCGCCACATGCTCTTCGGCGTCGCCCGGCTGATCGCCGACATCTCCTCCGGCATGACCCTGGAGCCCGGTGACGTGATCTCCACCGGTTCGCCGTCCGGCGTCGGCGCCGGCCTCGTCCCGCCGCAGTTCCTGCAGCCCGGCGACCTGGTGGAGGCCACCGTCGAGCGGATCGGCACGCTCGCCAACCCGGTCGTCGACGCGCGCGGCCACGACGACGGCGGCCACGACGACGGGGCGGGCGCGTGACCACCTACCGGATCGGCCAGATCGTCCCGAGCTCCAACGTCACCATGGAGACCGAGGTCCCGGCCCTGCTGCGGGCCAGGGAGAAGGTCGCCCCCGAGCGCTTCACCTTCCACTCCAGCCGGATGCGGATGACCAGGGTCACCCCCGAGCAACTGCGCGCGATGGACGCCGACTCGGACCGCTGTGCGCTCGAACTCTCCGACGCCCGGGTCGACGTGCTCGGCTACGCCTGCCTGGTGGCCGTCATGAGCAACGGGCCCGGCTACCACCGGGAGTCCGAGCAGCGGCTGCACCGGCGCACCGTCGAGAACGGCGCACCGGCGCCGGTGGTGACCAGCGCCGGCGCCCTGGTGGCCGGGCTGCACGTCCTCGGGGCGAAGAAGGTCGCGCTGGTCGCCCCCTACCTGCGACCACTCGCCCGGACGGTGGTGGACTACCTGGCGCACGAGGGCATCACGGTGACCGACCACGCGGCCCTGGAGATCCCCGACAACCTGGCGGTCGCCGCCCACGACCCGGCCCGGCTGCCCGGGATCGCCGCCCGCCTGGCGCACGCCGAGGCGGACGCCGTGGTGCTCTCCGCCTGCGTGCAGATGCCCTCGCTGGCGGCCGTCGAGGAGGCCGAGCAGCGGCTCGGCAAGCCGGTGGTCTCCGCGGCGATCTGCACCGTCCACCAGCTGCTGCGTGCGCTCGGGCTGCCCGCCTTCGCCCCCGGGGCGGGGGCGCTGCTCTCCGGCGCCTACGCGGGGAGCCCGTCGCCGGTCCCGGGCTCGGCGCCCACCGCGCCGCCGTCCCGGCCACCGGAGGCATTCCCGCAGCCGCCCGCAATCCCGCAGCCGCCGGCCGTGCCGCAGCCGCCCGTCGTCCCGCCGTCCGGACCACTTGGCTGCGCTCCGACAGTATGATCACGCCGGACGGCCGCGGACGCCGGCGCCGCCGCGCGCCCGCGAGGCCACGACGGGAGGAGGGCCGCCATGCCGGAGAACACGCCACGCCCCAGCTCCCTGATCCACACCATCTACGGCGAGTTCGTGCGGCGGCTCGGCGGCTGGATCTCGATAGCCGACCTGATCGCGCTGATGGCCGAACTGGACGTCGACGCGCCCGCCGTCCGGTCGGCGATCTCGCGGCTGAAGAAGGCCGGCACCCTGTTGCAGGAGCGGCGCGCGGGCACCGGCTACCGGCTGAGCCCGGCGATGGGCCCGGTCTTCGACGAGGGCGACCGCCGGATCTTCCACAGCCTGGCGCCCGCCGAGCTCGCGGACGGCTGGGTGGTCGCGGTCTTCTCCGTCCCCGAGTCGGAGCGGGCCAGCCGCCACCAGTTGCGGTCGCGGCTGGGCTGGCTCGGCTTCGGCAACGCCGCCCCAGGGGTCTGGCTGGCGCCCGCCCGGGTGCTGCCGGACGCCCGGCGGCTGCTGGAGCGGCTCGGACTGAGCGCGTACGTCCACCTCTTCCTGTCCGAGTACGCCGGGTTCGCCGAACTGCGCTCGGCAGTCGGCTCCTGGTGGGACTTCCCGGCGATCGAGGCGCAGTACGCCGAGTTCACCGAGGCCTGGGGGCAGGTGGCCGCCGGCCTGCGCCCGCACGCGCTGATCGAGCCGGTCGAGGCGTTCCGCGCGTACGTCCCGATGCTCACCCAGTGGCGCCGGCTGCCCTATCTCGACCCGGGGCTGCCGGCGCCGCTGCTGCCGCCGGAGTGGAACGCCGTCGCGGCCCGCGCGGTCTTCACCGAACTGCACGGGCTGCTCGCCGGACCCGGTCTCCGGCACGTCGAGCAGCTCACCGGCCTGTCGCGCCCGGCGCTCGACGCCCGGCCACAGCCACAGCCTTGGCCATGACCGCATCCGCACAAGTATCGCCGCAGCCCCGACCCGCAGCCCGACCAGACGCCATGACGCCGGAGGAGATGCCGCCGTGACCGACCACGCCCCCGCCGACCTGCTGATCCGGTCCGGCACCGTCCACACGCTCGTCCCCGGCGAGGCGCCGCGCCGTGCGCTGGCCGTCACCGGCGACCGGATCACCGCACTGTCCGCCGCGGCCGACGGCCTGGACCACCTGATCGGCCCGGGGACGGAGGTGCTGGACGTGCCCGGCGCCACCGTACTGCCCGCCTTCGACGACACCCACACGCACTTGATCCTCGCCGCGCACAGCGTCCACGACGTGCCGGTCCACCGGGCCCGCGACCTCGGCGAGTTCCTCGGCCTGATCCGCGAACGGGCCGCGAACACGCCCCCCGGGCAGTGGATCCGCACCACGATCAACTGGCAGGAGGTCAACCTCGCCGAACAGCGCCTGCCCCGCACCGAGGAACTGGACGCGGCCACCGACCGGCACCCGGTGCTGGTGCGGCGCGGCGCCTACAACATGGTGCTCAACACCCCCGCGCTGCGCCTGGCCGGCATCACCGCCGCCACCGAACCCCCGCCCGGCGGCGTGATCGAGCGGGACGAGCAGGGCCGGCTGACCGGCCGGCTGGTCGACAAGGCGGTCGCACTGGCCGAACGGGTCCTGCCGCGCCCCGCGCTCGCCGACCGGATCGACGGCCTGCGGGCCGCGTCCGCCGACTACGCCGCGACCGGGATCGGCACCGTCCGCGACTGCCTCGTCCCGGTGGAGGACCTCGACGTGCTGCGCGCGGCCCGGCAGGCCGGTGCGCTGAGCGTACGGGTGCGCGCCCTGGTCTCCGGCTTCGGCGCCCGCACGCCCGGGCAGGTGGACGAACTGCTCGACCGGATGGAGCCCTGGCGGGCCGAGAGCGACGCGTGGTTGAGCGTCTGGGGCGTCAAGTTCGGCATCGACGGCGGCATCGAGGCGGGTGCGCTGGACGAGCCGTACGAGGGCCGCCCGTGCTACCACGGCACCCTGCTCTGGGAGCCGGAGGAGCTGGCCGCGGCGGTCGACCGGGTGGTCGCGCGCGGTTGGCGGGTCGGCGTGCACGCCTGGGGCGACCGAGGCCTCCGTACGCTGCTGGACGTCTTCGAGCAGGTGCTCAAGGACCGCCCGGGCCTGGCCCCGGGCACCCTGGTGGTCGAACACGGCGGCCTGGCCCGGCCCGACCAGCGATCGCGCGCGATCGCGCTCGGCATCCCGGTCACCGTCCAGCACCCGCTGCTGCACGACGCGGCGACGGCCCAGATCCGCGCCTGGGGCGCCGAGCGGGTGCGCGGCATCTTCCCGCTGCGCGAATGGCTGGACGAGGGCGCGCTGCTGGCGGCCGGCTCCGACTTCCCCGTCGGGCCCTACGGGGCGATGGTCTCGGTCTGGGGCATGACGACCAGGCAGACCGTGGCCGGCGCCCAGGGCGCCGAGCACGCGATCACCCGGGCCGAGGCGATCGCGCTGCACACCGTCGACGCGGCCCGGCTGCTCGGCGAGAGCGGCACGCGCGGGAGCCTGCGCCCCGGCGCGCTGGCGGACCTCACCCTCTGGCCCGCCGACCCGCTGGACTGCCCGCCCGACGAGCTGGCGGGGCTGAGGCCGCTCCGCACCGTCCTCGGCGGCCGTACGGTCCACCGGAGCTGACCCGGCCCGGCCTGTTCCTCTTCAACCACTTCGTCGCCGAGGACACGGCAGTGGCGCTCGAACTCTGGGACCATCTGGCCGGGTGGTACGCCGTCGAGACCGGTCTCGACAACTCGACCCTCCTGGAGCCCATCGGCGAGGCCGACTACGCCTTCGTCAACCACGCCCGCTGGGACATCGGTGTGCCCAGGTTCCTGCTCCGCCAACTCGCCAGGCCCGGCTTCCGCAGCTTCGTCCTGACCAACCTGCTGGTCAACCGCACCGGCTCCATGCCCGTCCTCTACCGCCTGGCCTGACGCCACCGACCGAGAGTGTGCTGATCCGCCGCTTCATCGTGCTGTCATCGGGCGCTGTCACTGTCGTCCCCGTGATCTCGGCCGACCGCGTGCCGCACCGGAGAGCGGGCGTGTGGGCCGACTGCGTGGGGAGGAACGAATGCGAGCACGACGGATCGCGGCCGCGGCAGCCGGAATCCTGCTGACGGTCGGGCTGACAGCGGCACAGGGGGCCACGGCACAGGGGGCCACCACGCGCGTGACGGCTCCGTGCGAGGGCACCTACACGATCGTGGTCGGGGGCACCGGCAGCTCGTGGAACAACGACGGGTTCACCGGCAACATCCAGCAGCACGTCGGGTATCCGACCCAGATCCCCAACGGTGCCAGCACGCGGGCGGGCGTCAACGAGCTGAACCGGCTGGTCCGCGACCAGCGCGCGGCGTGCCCGGGCCAGCACGTCAAGATCGGCGGGTACTCGCTGGGGGCCGGGGTGGTGCACGTCTGGGTCACCGAGAACTGGCAGACCTTCGACAACGTCAACGCCGTCCTCGTCTCGGACCCCAAGCGCCAGGGCCCGCCCGGGGCCAACGGCGGGGCCGTGCCGTTCGGCGGCTTCATCGGAGCGCCGCTCGCAGGTGCCGACAAGTTCTTCGGCAACGTGCCGGTCAAGACGATCTGCCACTGGGACTACGTCTGCGACGAGTCGGCCGGCATCTGGACCTACCCGTACAACCACGTCCACAACTACCCCGAAGACTTCAACATGGATCACCACAACGACAGCGCCAACGAGGTCTGGTACAACGGCGCCTGGTATCCCGCGTAAGCACGGAACGCCCGTCGGCCGGGTCCGTGGCCGAACTCCTTCACCGCCTGTCGGCGGCCGGGAACGTCCGGCCGCCGACAGGCGGTGATCTGTTTCCGGCTCCCCGGCACCCCGCAGCGCCGCCCCGGGTGCGACCGCTTCATCGGGATGTCATCGGCCCTCCCTAGCCTGGTCGCGTTCAGTCAAACGCCGGACCGCAGGGGGAAGGACGACTCGATGGCACGGAGCAGGCTCAGAGCGAGGCTGCCGATCACGGTCATGGCCGCGCTGGCCCTGATGAGCACGGCGGCGGCAGCCGGGACACCGGCCACCGGAACGACGGCCGCCGGGACACCGGCCGCCCAGCCGGGGACGGGGACGGGGCCGGACCGGCCGACGATCCGGTACACCGAGTACGGGATCCCGCACATCATCGCCTCGACCATGGAGGGGCTGGGCGAGGGGTACGGCTACGCGGCGGCCAAGGACAACATCTGCACCCTGGCCGACACCTACCTGATGGTCAACGCCCAGCGGTCCCGCTACCTGGGGGCCGACGGCAGGGCGAGTCCCGGCCAGAACCAGAACGGCACCACCAACCTCAACAGCGACCTGTACTTCCAGCGGATGAACGACAACCGGGTGGTGGAGCGGCTGCTCGACCAGCCCGCCCCCAACGGGCCGGAGCCGGAGGTCAAGGAGGCCATCCGCGGCTATGTCCAGGGGTACAACAGGTACCTGGCCGAGACCGGCGTCAACAACCTCTCCGACCCGGCCTGCCGCGGCGCGGCCTGGGTGCGGCCGATCACCGAGCTGGACGTCTACCGGCACGCGCACGCCGAGATCATCATGGGCAGCGCCGATCCGCTGCTGGACGGCGAGGTGAACGCCGCACCCCCGGGAGCCTCCGCCGCCGCGCCGTCCGCTGCCGCGCCGTCCGCCGCCGCGGCGCCGGCGGCCTCCCCCGAGGAGACCGCGGCGAAGATCCGCGAGGCCATGGCCGCGAGCCGGCAACAGGGCAGCATGGGCAGCAACGCCCTGGCGGTCGGGTCGCAGGGCGTGGCCGCGGGCACCGGCACCAGCATGATGCTGGCCAACCCGCACTTCCCCTGGCAGGGCAAGAACCGGATGTGGCAGAGCCAGCTGACCATCCCGGGGAAGATCAACGTCTCCGGGGCCAGCCTGCTCGGACTCCCCGCGGTGAACATCGGGCACACCGACGACGTCGCCTGGAGCCACACCGTCGCCACGGTGGCCCCGTTCGGGCTGTTCGACGTGCAGGTGGACCCGCTGCACCCGACCAACTACCTGGTGGACGGCGGCTGGCAGCAGATGACCTCGCAGCAGGTCGGCGTCGACGTGCTGAATCCGGACGGCTCCATCGGCAGGGTCACCCGGACGCTGTGGTCCACCCGCTACGGCCCGATCACCACCTCGGTGCTCGGCGTCGCGCTGCCCTGGGTGGTGAGCGCGCACGCGGTGCGCGACGCGAACATGGACAACCTGCGGGCGTTGAACACCTGGTTCCACCTCGACCGGGCCAAGGACGTCAACGACGTGGTGAGCACCCTGGAGACCACGCAGGGCGTGCCGTTCTTCAACACTGTCGCCTCCGACCGCAAGGGCAACGCGCTGTACGCGGACATCCAGGCCGCCCCGAACATCACCGACGAGCACGCGCAGTCCTGCCTCACCCTGACCGGCCAGGTGCTGTTCAACCAGCAGCTGCGGCTGCCCAACGTGCCGCCGGTCTCGATCTTCGACGGCAAGCGCAGCGCGTGCGACTGGCCCGACGATCCGAACGCCGTCGCGCCGGGGCTGCTGGACCCGCACAAGCAGCCGCGCCTGATCCGGTCCGACTTCGTGGGCAACGCCAATGACAGCGCCTGGCTGGCCAACCCCGAGCAGCCGCTGTCCTTCCCCCGGGTGATGGGCGACACCGCAGCGCCCCGCTCGCTGCGCACCCAGGAGCTGATCCTGACCGCGCAGAACCGGATCAGCGGCAGTGACGGCCTGCCGGGCCGGGGCTTCACCCCGGAGACCATGCGGCAGTTGCTGTTCGCCGACAACAGCAGGGCGGCCGACCTGGCCCTCAACGCCACGGTGAGCTCGTGCCGCAGCCAGCCCTTCGGGCTCGTCCTGGTGGACGGCAACCTGGTCAACGTGAGCGAGGCCTGCCCGATCCTGGCCGCCTGGAACCACAAGTACACCGCGGACAGCCGGGGGTCCTGGCTGTTCGAGAACCTCTGGTACTTCCTGACCAACGGGCAGGCGATCGAGAAGCTGCCCTGGCGGGTTCCCTTCGACCCCAAGGACCCGGTGCACACGCCCAACTCGCTGGACCCCGGGAGCTCCGCCGTCCGCGACGCGCTCGGCCGGGCGGTGCTCGCGCTGCGCAACGCGGGCGTTCCGCTGAACGCGCCGCTGTCGGACGTCCAGAAGATCACCCGCAATGCCGAGCAGATCCCGATCCACGGGGCGATCCACGAACTGGGCGTGCTGAACGTGGTCACGCCCGGGACGGTCGACGGAAAACTGGACATCACCTTCGGCTCCAGCTTCGTCCAGGAGACGCGGTTCACCGCCGACGGCCCGCCGCAGTCCGCCTCGCTGCTGGCCTACTCGCAGTCGGCCAACCCGAACTCGCCGCACTACGCGGACCAGACCAAGCTGTTCTCGGCCGGCCAGTGGGTGACCGAGCGATACACCGAGGAGCAGATCGCGGCCTCACCGGCGCTGGAGATCAAGGTCCTGGACCGATGATCCCGCGCCGCGCAACGACGACACCGACAAGGGGGAACACCGTGACGAGGACATCGAGCCGGTGGCGCACGGTGGTGGCCCTGCTGGCCGCCGTCCTGGCGACGGCCACGACGGCGGGCACGGCACGGGCCGCCGGCGGCACCGGGGCGCCGCCGCCGATGGCGAACGGGTTCGGCCTGACCCAGGTCGAGCCGGCCGTGGGCGGGCCGACCGACTTCTACCTCACCGTGACCACTCCCGAGGTCACGGGCCGGCACCACATCAAGATCATCCTGCCGAGCGGGTACTACGACGACCCGACCAGGCGCTACCCGGTGCTGTACTTCCTGCACGGCTCGCCCGACGACCCCGTCCAGCAGAACTACCCGGCGCTGACCATGTCCAACTCGATGATCACCGTCATCCCGGACGGCGGCGCCCGGGGCTGGTACGCCAACTGGCTCAACCAGAACACCCAGCTCGGAGCCCAGAACTGGGAGAACTTCCACCTCCAGCAGGTGATCCCGTTCATCGACGCGAACCTGCGGACCGTCGCCGCCAAGAAGGCCAGGGCCGTCGCGGGCGTCTCCATGGGCGGCTTCGGGGCCCTCCACTACGCCCAGGACCACCCCGAACTGTTCAGCCAGACCGCGTCCCTGTCGGGGGACATCGACCTGTCGGCCGACTCCATGGACCTACGGCTGGCCGTGGTCGCCTCCCTCATCGACGCGCAGGGCGCGATCTGCGGCTCGGCCTCCGGATTCTGCGGCGACCCCGCGAACGACCCCTACAAGCCCGGCGTGGACAGCGACGCCCTGTTCGGCTCGCCCTACCCGGTCTTCAACGTGGACTGGCGGTGGAACGCGGCCGACCCGTCCCAGCACATGGACAGGCTCGCCGGCGTCGGAGTCTCCATCTACGTGGGCAACGGACGCGGCGTGCCCACCGACCTGGAGTTCTGGCTCGAAGGCGCGTCCAAGCACGTCAAGGACCGCATGGACGCCCTGGGCATGCCGTACCACTACGTCGACTACGGCGACGGGTCCGGCTGGGGCACCCAGTGCAACGGGGGCCACAACGCGGGCTGCTGGGAACAGGACCTCCGGGACCTGATCCCCCGGCTGGAACGGGCCTTCGCCTCCTGAGCGCGGCCGACGGTACCCGGGCCTCACCGCACGGCTGCGGTGAGGCCCGGGCCGACCTCCTCCCCGCTCAGGATCAGCCGGTGCGTCCGGCGCAGCAGCCGGCTCGGCGCAACCCCCAGGTCGTCGGCCAGCCGGCGGCGGGCGCGGTCGAACACGGCCAAGGCGTCGGCCTGTCGGCCGCTGCGGTACAGCGCACCCATCAGCATCGCGGCCACCGGCTCGTTCAGGGGATGCGCCGTGGACAGGGCGAACAGCTCGGCGGTCGCCTCGGCGCACTGGCCCAGCTGCAGCTGCCACTCCAACTTCCGCTGAGCGACGGCGATCCTGCGCTCGGCGAGCCGCAGCCGCTCCAACTCGGCCAGCGGGCCGGGCAGCCCGGCCAGGAGCTCGCCGCGGAACAGGTCCAGCGCCCGGGCGCAGAGGCGGACCGCCTCGGCCGGGTCGCCCGCCCGACGGGCCGCCGCGGCGTCGGTGACCAGGCTCTCCATGCGCGTCAGGTCCACTTCGACCGCGCCGGGGACCAGCCGGTAGCCGCACCGGTCGTGCTCGATCACCGAGTCCGGGCTGTCCCCGATGCGCAGGGTCTTGCGGAGGCGGTAGATGTGGACCGGCACTACGTTCGTGACCGGCTGCTCCAGCCCCCAGACGCCGTCGAGCAGTTCCTGCTGGCTGACGGTCCGCCCCGCGTGCAGCGCCAGTGCCGCCAGCACGGCCTGCTGGCGCAGGTGCCCCAGCTCCAGGGACCGCCCGTCCCACCGGGCCCGCAGCGGTCCGAGTACGGAGATCTGCACCTTCGGTCCGGCCGCCCGGCCGGCGGCGCCGCGTCGGACCGGGCCCACCGCCCGCGTGCGGGGGCCGCAGCCGGGGGCGACCAGTCCGCAGTCGAAGGCGTGGACGATGGCGGCGGCCCGGTCACGCAGCCCGAGCTTCCCGAGGATCCGCGCGACGCACCCGGTCACGGCCTCCTCGGAGATGGCGAGTGCGGCGGCGATCTCGTCGTCCCGCAGGCCGCAGCCGACCGCGTGGAGCACGTCGCGCTCTCGGGGCCCGAGCGCGGCGGCGCTCGGCCGGCTGGTGGTGGCGGTCGTCGGCATCGCTGCTCCCTGGACTCCGGGCCGGCCGGTCCGGCGGACGCCGTCGACGGTAGTGACGGGAGCCTCGGGCCCGGAATCCGGAACGATCCGGAGGAGCACGTGCGGCGGCCCCCGCCACGGACACCCGGCCCCCGCCGCCGGCAACCCGTCAGGACCGCGGACACCCGGTCAGGGGCAGCGGGCGAGGGCGGGGTGGTCCTTGGTGCGGACGGCGGGGAGCCAGGCGGTGGTGGGGCCGGGGAGGCGGACGCGGTACCAGAGGGTTGAGGTGCGGTCCTCCTCGTCGATGACGGGAAGGCCGGTGGGGAGTTGGCAGTCGGCGTCGAGGAGGTCGTTGTGCCAGACGCGGGTGGGGACGACGTTCTCGGCGGTGTAGGGGCGCAGGGGGTCGACGGCGAGGCCGAGGCTGCACCGGGGGTCGCGGTCGGTGCGGTCCTGGCAGCTGCGTTCGGCGTTGAAGACCCGGACGCGGGTGGGGTGTTCGTCCGAGCCGGAGTGCGGCCAGAACACGACGGCGGCGGCCGCGGCCGTGGCGCAGGTGGCGAGGGCGAGCAGGGTGGTGCGCGGTCGTGGGCGGCGGTGGCGGCGGCCGCCCCGGTCGGCGCGGATGCGGGCGAGCAGGCTCTCGGCGGTGTGCGGGGCGCGGGCGGCGTGGGTGGGCGCGAGGCAGTCGACGGCGAGGGCGCGCCAGAACGGGGGCAACTCGGGGGCCAGGCGCAGGGCGGCGCGGCCTTCGGCGTACTGCTGGGCGGCGGCGCTGCGGGCGGTGGGGGTGGCGCCGGGGAAGGGCGGGACACCGGCGGCGAACACCTCGTGGATCACGATGCCGAGCGCCCAGATGTCCGCGGTGGGCCGGATCTTGACGCCGTGCTCGCCGAGCGGTTCCTTCCAGCGCTCCGGCGGCAGGTAGTCGGGTGTGCCCATGGGGGCGGAGTGGCCGTGGGTGCCGGTGAGTTCGATGGCGAGGCCGAAGTCGGAGAGGCGGACCTCGCCGTCCTCGCCGATGAGGACGTTCTCGGGTTTGAGGTCGGTGTGGACCCAGCCGGAGCGGTGCAGGTGGGCCAGGCCCTCGCAGATGCCGGCGATGATCCGGCCGCCCCGGGCCTCGTCGACGCCGGTGGCGAGCACGTCGCGCAGGGTGCCCCGGGCGCGTTCCATCACCAGGACGATCGCGCCGTCGAGCCCGGGGTGGTCGGGGGCGGCCAGGGTGAGGGTGCCGAGCAGACGGACCAACCGGGGGTGCGGGGCGGTGCGGGCCAACTCCGCTTCGCGGCGGGCGGCTTCGGCGACCTGACGGGCCTGGCGGGGGGCGAGTCCGGCGGTCGGCAGCACCTTGAGGGCCACCGTGTCGTCCACGGCGGCCGCGCGGTCCGGGCCGTCGGCACCGGTGGCGTCCTCGGCCCGGCGGGCGGCGTAGACGGTGGCCCAGCCCCCTTCGCCGATGGGCTCGGTGACGATCCAGTCGCCGATCCGGTGGCCGGCGGGCAGCAGTTCCTGGCCGGACCCGCGAAAGTCCGGGGCGTGCACCATCGGGGCCCCTACCTCCGGGGCTCGGCGGCTTCGGTGCGCGGCAGGAGCGCCAGGTGCTCCTCGCGGACGATGCCGAACTTCAGGGCGAGCCCCACGACGGCCTCGCGCTTGCCGCTGCGGCGGTCCGCACGGCTCGCGTCGTCCGGCAGGTCGATGCGGAGCTTCTCGTCGGCGAGGTAGTCGAGGTGCGAGCTGACCGCGCGGGCGGTGAGCCGGGCGCAGGCGGGGTGGTCGCGCAGCCGTGCGACCACCTGGGGGGTGGTGGGCACGGCGGCGGGGGAGCGGTCACGCAGCCACGGCTCGCAGAGCGCGACCAGGACGAGGAAGTAGGTGGCGGTCTCGTCCAGCGAGTACGCCGTCATGGTGCGGCTCTCCCAGGATCCGCCACCGCGGGCGTGCGGGTCCAGGTAGACGTGGTCGGGCGCGAACACCTGGAAGGACAGCGGCGTTTCACGCCGCGAGGGCAGCACCACCCGGGAGAACTCGAACGGGATCGGCGCGCCGATGCGTCGCGGCGGCACCCGCAGGTACTCGCCGGCGCCCTCCGGGTTCTCCACCAGGTAGGTGTGGGTGCTGCTGAGGTTGCTCAACTGCCAGTGGTCGTCGGTCGCGTGGATCTCGCCTGCGAGCCGGGAGACCGTCTCGTCGCCGAGTCGGAGCTCCACCGGCGTTCCGGCGGAGCCGCGGCCGAAGCGTGCCCGCTCTCCCGGACCGAGCCGCAAGGTCACCGCGTCCTCGCCGTTCCCCTCCGGCAGGTGGACGAGAATCCCGCTCACCGCTCCTCCGTCCCGCGCACTGCTTCCCCCGTTTCGCCTGCCGATCATTGTCGGACGGACGGAACGTTACCTCCTTGAGCATGACAATAAACCGTATGGTGGCGCAGGCCACGTGACGGGGAAGCCGGGGAGCGCACGGACGGGTGTGCGTGCGGGCGTGCGGACGTGAAGACGGGGCGGACGGTCAGCGCATCGGCGCCGCCGTGGCGGTACGGCCCGCGAGCGGGAGCACGCGTGCTCCCGCTCCGGCCGCCCGCAGCAGGCCGTGCCTGCTGGTCGGGGACATCGTTGTTCTCCAGGGGTGCCGGTGGGGTCAGGGGACGGCGGGGCCGGCGGTGGTGTTGAGCCAGGTCCAGTCGGACCAGGTGGAGAATCCGGTCTGCCACTTGTGGTGGACGCCGGTGTTGCTGGTGCCGAAGACCTCGATCCGGCCGTCGGCGTTGGCCGTGGCGACGATCTCGGTGCCGGCGCCGCCGAAGGTCTCCCACGGGCCGTAGGGCGCGTTGACGCCGGTCTGCCAGAGGTGCTGCGCCGTGCTGCCGTTGATGGCGAACACCTCCACCCGCCCGTCGGGCGAACGCTCACTGGTGAGTCGGGAGTCGGCGGGTCCGCCGGCGGGTTCCCAGTCGGACCAGCCGCTGTTGGGTGCGGTCTGGTACTTGTGGAAGATGCCGACGGGTCCGGAGGCGAAGACTTCGAGGCGGCCGTCCTGGTTGTGGTCGACGGTGAGGTCGTGGCCGCCGCCT
>NZ_JBIVDY010000025.1:0-9340 GCF_044747365.1 Kitasatospora sp. NPDC090091 | reverse complement strand
GCGTGCGAGACGCCGTTGGCGCCGGCCGCGAACACCTCCAGCCGCCCGTCCGCCGAACGCGCCGACACCACCTTCCCCGACTGCGCCGGATACACCGGCGGGGCCGGGCGAGGACCGGTTCCCGGAGTGCAGGGCATGGTGATCCCGCGCTCCGCGAGGTAGGGGATCGGGTCGGTGCGCACGGTCGCGTCCGCGTCGGCCCAGACCCGCAGGTGCAGGTGCGGGCCGCTGGAGGTGCCCTCGCTGCCCATCTGCGCGATCAGCTGACCGGCCGTCACGCGGTCGCCGGTGGCCACGTCCCGCTCGCGCATGTGCCCGTACTCGGTGATGGTTCCGTCCGGGTGCAGGATGCGGATCCACTGGCCGTAGCCCTGGGCCGGGCCGGAGACCAGTACCTGGCCGTCGCCGACCGCGTAGATCGGGGTGCCGTAGTCGTTGGCGATGTCGATGCCGTTGTGCTCCGGGGTGTAGCCCTGGGAGATGTAGCCTGCGGCCGGGCAGGACGCCGCGAAACCGGCGGCCGCAGCGGCGGCGGCCGAGGCGGGGGCGGCCGGCACGGCGACCGGCAGCAGCAGGGCGACTGCGGCCAGGGCCAGGCGCGAGACGGGGCGGGCGGCCCGGCGGGCGGCCCGGCGGGCGGAGGAGGGGAACACCGGTGCGCCCCTCAGGCCTTGTGCAGGCGGTCGACGGTGCCGTCGACGGCCGACGGGCCTGCGGCGCCCGGCGCCGGCGCGGCGCCGAGCCCGTCGGCGGACTTGAGGGTGCTCCTGAGGGCGGAGTGGTGCGCGGTCAACGTGATCTCCTGAGGGCGCGTGACGGCCACCTGTCCGGACCGCCGGGTGTCGAGCGGTTGGGACGGTAGCCATGCACCGCGCGGCGCAGAACCCGGAACCATCCGGACTGACAGGAGCGGACCGGCGGAGGAGGCTGTTGACCTTGGGGGAGGGGCTGTGCGAGGAGCGCCGTCAGCAGGAGCCGCAGGGGGGTGGCACGGCTCGCCGCAGGCCCCTGCACGAGGAAGCCACTTGACGGGGCAAGTCGCCCTGCCAAGTGGCGTGTTGGGTGGTGCAGATCCGGTCCGGCTGCATCCGGTCCGGCTGTGCGCCGTGGGGCTGTTCAGTCACCCGGCTCGAAGACCGCCGTGACCGGCGGGTGGCCGCTCCGGCGCCCGGTGCGGGAGGCGGCGCGGTTCAGGCCCGGCCCTCGTGGCCGGTCGGCAGGGGCTGCTCCTCCTCGGGCGCGGCCTCGGCCTGTACGCCCGGGCGGAGGCCGACGACCGCCACCAGCGAGGCCACGGCCATGATGCCCGCCATCCAGTAGAAGACCGTCTGGGTGGCGTGGGCGAAGTCGACCCGGAAGAACTGCGGGATGCCGGCGGTGCCCCCGCTCCCTCCGCTCTGCGCCTGGACCTGGGAGAGGTGGGCGGCCGTGGCGGACGCCTGGTCGGGCGGCAGGCCCTGGGCCACCAGGGAGTCGGTCAGCCGGGAGCGCAGGTCGGTGACCAGGACGGTGCCCAGCACGGCCAGCCCCAGGCTCGCGGCGTAGTTGCGCACCGTCTGCGTGATGCCGGTCGCCTCGCCGTAGGACAGCCGCGACGCACGGTTGACCGCGTCCGTGCTGGCGGGCGAGAGCATGAAGCCCATGCCCGCGCCGGCCAGCACGATGTCCCACTGCTGCTCGCTGAAGCTCAGCGTGGTCACGTCGCCGGCCCACAGGTAGAACCCGACCGCGGCCAGCACGCACCCGAGCACCACCGGCCGCTTCGCGCCGCCCCGGTCGAGCATCCGGCCGCCGATCTGCGAGGCGATCACGAACCCGATGAAGAAGTAGAGCAGGAAGACGCCGGCCTCCGAGGAGGAGTCGCCCAGCGCGATCTGCGCGTACTCGCTGGAGAAGAAGAACACCGGGACGAAGACCAGCATCGAGATGCCGAGCACGAGGTTCTGCACGGAGAACGCGCGGATGCGGAAGATGTCCACCTGGATCAGCGGCGAGGCGGTGCGTTTCTCGACGAGCACGAAGACGACCAGCAGCGCGGCACCGGCCGCGATGCAGAGCGCGATCGCCGGGTTGGACCAGCCCCAGACCTGCGACTGCTGGAACCCGAAGACACTCAGTCCGACGCCGCCGGCGATCAGGGCCAGGCCCCGGTAGTCCATCGGCGCCGGACGGATCTCCGTCACCGGCTTGGAGACCGCGACCAGCACCAGCGCGACGGCGGCCACCGGCAGGTTCACCCAGAAGATGGCCCGCCAGGTCCATTCGGTGAGGTAGCCGCCGAGGACCGGGCCGATCGCGGTCAGACCGCCCGCGATGCCGAAGAACAGGGCCAGCGCCCGCCCCCGCTCGCGCAGTGCGAAGCTCTGCACCACGATGGCGAGGGCCGCCGGGAACATGATCGCGCCGCCGAAGCCCTGGACGGCACGGAAGGCGATCAGCCACCCCTCGGCCAGGCTCCCGGTGGGGGTGAGGCCGCAACAGGCCGAGGCGCCCGCGAAGATCACCACCCCGAGGACCACCATCTTCCGGTGACCGACCGTGTCGGCGAGCCGGCCGCCGAACGCGAAGAACGCCGCCAGGGTGAGCAGGTAGGCGTTGACCGCCCACTGCACCCCGGTGGTGGTCAGCTCCAGCTCGTGCTGGATGTTCGGTACGGCGATCGACACGATGGTCTGGTCGATGAAGGTCATCGCGACGGCGAAGATCATCGCCGTCAGCACCAGGTAGCGCGAGGATCCGCCGGCGGGAGCAGTCTGCATCGCCATCCCTTCGGGGTGCGTCCGCGCGTCCACTGCCGGCGGACCACCTGTGGGACGGGCCCGTTCGTGGCGGAAGGGGCCCGGATTCCTGCCGTTGGCTCGGCGGCTCCCATGCTAACGACGGGCCCCGGGCCACGCCCGGCGGAGCCACGTCCGGAGCCACGTCCGGAGCAACGGCGCCGGCTGTCGGTCCCAGGGCCTAGGCTGGGTGCAGCTCGATGATCAAGGGGGACAGGACCGTGCGGATCGAACGTCACCAGGTGGACGAGGCGAAGGTGGAGAAGGCCCGGGAGGACTTCGTCAACCGGATCGGGAGGCAGGTCCACTCCTACTCCCGCGCCGGTCTGATGGCCACCATGGAGTGGCAGCTGATCGCCGACTCCTTCCTCGACTACCTCGGCGCGCTCTCCACCTCCCGTCCCGACCTGCACTTCCCCGAGGCCAAGGCGGTCCTCAAGGACGCCACCGAGGCGGCCTGCGGCGCCGTCTCCTTCGCCGCCTACTACCCGCACGACGGCTTCGGCGTCTTCCTCGACTACCCGAACTTCGGGATGAGCTACCACCGTGAGGACGGCCTCGAACGCGACCCCTTCCACCGGGTCGGCCCCCGGGAGTGGCTGGACGCCTTCTGCCTCGCGATCATCTCGGACAGGGTCTCCCCCCACGGCGAGGCCTTCTGCTGGGCCCGGCAGCTGATGCCCGACGACCGGGTCACCCCTGCCCTCGAACTCGTCGACGGCTTCGTGGCCCACTTCTTCGAGGAGGCGGGCCTCCCCGCCTCCGCTTCTGCCTCCGCCTCCGCCGACGAGCCGCAGCCCGGCCTGCGCGCGCTGCGTGCACTCACCGACCAGGACCGCGAGGCCTTCGACGCCGCGCTGCTCGCGCTCCTCCGGGAGGGCCCGCACGGCACCCGGCCCGCCGGCCTCCTGCCGCTCGTCCCGATCGCACTCGCCGCCCTGGCCCACCGCACGCACGGCTGGGCCCCGGCTGTCGAGACCGACTACCTCCCCCACGCCCTGGTCACCGGTTTCGAGACGCCGGGCCCGCGGGTCGACGGCCTCGGCCGCGGCCGCCGGCCCGATGCGGTGGCCCGGCTCGCCGCCGGCCCCGTCGACCTGGAGCGGCCGGTCCTGGACCCCCCGTTCAGCCCGGAGAGCGAGGCGCGATTCGAGCGGCGCACCCTGGAGGCTGTCACGCCGAAGGAGGGCGAGCCGCTGGACGCCCGGGAGCTCTCCGGCGCCCTGCGCTACCAGAGCTGGCTCCTCGCGGCACGCGCATCGCAGTCCGCCGACGCCACCGACGCCGTGCTCGCGCACGTGCGGCTCGGCTCCCAACTGGGTGCCGCCGCCTTCCGGGCCGCCCTCGCCGAACCCGGTACCGAGGCCGAAGCTTCGATCGACGGCCGGGTGTTGCGCTTCCCCGCCTGCCGGGACAGGGACTTCGGCCCGGCCTTCTGGCAGACGGCCCTGTGCTACGCCCTGATCACGAACAGCTCGGAGGACCTCGAACCGCTTCTCCTGGCCGGCCCGGCGATCGCCGCCGAGGACCGTTCCCCGTTCGCCGCCTACCGCACCGCCCTGCACGACCACCTCCGCGGCGCCGACCCGCTCCCCGCCACCGAACGCGCCCTCAAGGAGGCGGAGCGCACCAGGGACCAGAACGCCTTCCTCCCTCCCCCGGTCGTCCTGCTCTCCCAGCTCGTCGAGGGTGACGAGACCAGCTTCAACCTCGCCCTGCTGGACGCCCTGGAAGCCCACCGGGACCACCACTCCGTCGCCGACCGTGCCGACGAACCCGGCGCCGCGCTCAGCCTGGACGTCCTCGCCCTCGCCTGCCACGCCCACCGCAGCCGGGGCTGGTCCGTCCAGGTCCGGTCGCCCTACCTCCCGCCACGGCTGCTCGGAGCGCCCGCGTCCGCCTGACGCACGGTCCGCGCGGTGATCGCGGGCGCCGGGAGCCGGTTCTGCTGGTGGGCGACCGTCAGCAGACGGCCGTGAGTGAGTCGATGAGGATGCCGAGCCCCTCCCTCGCCTCGTCCTCGGTGAGGGTCAGCGGGGGAGCCATCCGCAGGGTGTGGCCGTGCAGGCCGCCCTTGCCGACGAGCAGGCCACGCTGCCGCGCTTCCTCCATCGCCCTGCGGGCCAGGGCCGGACTCGGTGCCCCACTGTCCGGGTCCACCAGGTCGACGGCGAACATCAGGCCCGTTCCCCGGACGTCTCCCACCACCGCAAGCCCCTCGATCGCAGCTCGCAGGCCCTCGATCAGCAGGCGGCCGAGCCGGCGTGCGTTGGCCTGGAGGTCGTGGGCGAGCAGGTAGTCGAGGGTCGCCTTCGCCGCCGCGGTCGCGATCGGGTTGCCACCGAAGGTGGAGATGCCGTTGGCCGGAAGGGCGTCCATCAACGCGCCGTCCGCGACGACCCCGCCGATCGCGAAGCCGTTCCCGAGCCCCTTCGCGAAGGTCATGACGTCGGGTGTCACCCCGTGGGCCCGGATGCCCCAGAAGTGCTCCCCGGTGCGCCCCCAGCCGGTCTGCACCTCGTCGGAGACCAGCAGGATCCCGTGCCGGTCCAGGATCTCCCGGTACCTCGCGAGGAGCCCGTCGGGTGCGGCGGTGAACCCGCCCACTCCCTGAACCGGCTCCGCGATCAGGCACCCGACGTCGGTGGCGGTGGCCGTGTCGAGGACCTGCTGCAGATCGTCCGCGCAGAAGGTCAGGAACTCCTCGTCCGACAGGTGGGGGAAGCGGTCGCGGTCGGTGCCGTGCAGATAGTGGACGTTGACGGGCGACAGCGAGGAGTTCTTCCAGCCCCGGTTGCCGGTGACGGCCATCGCCCCGTACGAGCGCCCGTGGTAGCTGTTGCGAAGGGCGAGGACCTGGTCGGAGCGGCGCGCGTTGGTGGCGAGCAGCAGCGCGGTCTCGTTGGCCTCGGTCCCGGAGTTGGTGAAGAATACCTTGGCATTCTCGATGCCCGACAGCATCGCGATCTGTTCGGCCAACTCCACCTGGGAGCGGATGAGATAGAGCGTGGAGGTGTGCGCCACGCCGGTGCGCAGCTGCCGCTCCACGGCCTCGCGGACCTCGGGCACGTCGTAGCCGAGCATCGTGGTGAGGATCCCGGCGAAGAAGTCGAGGTACGTCCGGCCGTGGGAGTCCGTGACGTGGCGGCCCCTGCCGCTCACGATCTCGATCGGCTGGTCGTAGTAGAGGGACAGCCACGACGGCATGACCGCCCGATGGCGGCCGAGCAGGTTCGACATGCGAGGCTCCCGCTTCCGCGCAGACGCTTTCCGGCACGCTACCCCGCACCGGCCAGTACGGGCGCGAGGCGCGGCCGACGCAGCCGCGTGGCAGCCGCCCGCCGGCGTCGTTACGCCTGATCCACCCGGGTCAGGGGCAACCCGGAGGAGGATCCCCGGGAGAACCCCTTTCCGGCAGGCCGCACCGCGCGGCCGCAACCTGCCAGGAGCCCGGGTTCTCCACCGCGTCGTGGCAGCTTCTTGCCGGACAGCGCACGGTGAACCACCAGTTCGACTGATCCCCACCACGACTGTTGCCCTGACAGTAGGCTCGGGAGTTGTGCCGAGTTGCCTGGGGGGGCGGGTATTGACGGTTCGTCATCGATTTCTCGCGTCACCGTGAAGTCCCCACCAGGTCAATGGGACTGACGACAAGGAGAAGGCCGATGACCGACGTCCTGACGGAACAGGAAGAAGCCGTCCCGTTCTACCCGATGGAGCGCGGCGGCTCCTGCCCCTTCGACCCGGCGAACCAACTCGCCGCGCTGGCGACGGAGCAGCCGATCACCAGGGTCAGGTTGTGGAACGGGAACCATGCCTGGCTGGTCACCAAGAACGCGGACCTGCGGGCGGCCATCAGCGACCGCCGGCTCAGCTGCGACCCCCGGCTGCCCGGATTCCCCCATGTGACCGCGTTCGTCGAGACCCGCCGGGGGGACGCCCCGCGCACGCTCATCGAGATGGACTTCCCCGAGCACACCACCTACCGGCGCATGCTCACCAAGGACTTCCTCTACAAGCGGGTCGAGGCGATGCGGCCGCGGATCCAGGAGATCGTCGACGGGCTGATCGACCGGATGCTGGAGTCCACCGGCCCGGTGGACCTGGTCGCGGCGTTCGCCCTGCCGGTGCCGTCCCTGGTCATCTGCGAGCTGCTCGGGGTGCCCTACGACGACCACGAGTTCTTCCAGGTCCGCAGCAACGTGCTCTTCGCCCGGGACGCCACTGCCGAGCAGGCGATGAAGGCCTTTCAGGAGCTCGCGGTCTACCTCGGTGGAATGATGCAGAAGAAGGCGGCCCAGCCCGGCGACGACCTGACCAGCCGTCTGGTCGCCGAGCAGTTGACCACGGGTGCGATCGGCCCGGACTCGCTGGTTGCCATGTTGATCCTGCTGCTGACCGCCGGTCACGAGACCACCGCCAACATGATCTCGCTGAGCGCGCTGACCTTGCTCCAGCACCCCGAGCAGATGGCGGAACTGCGGGACAAGCCCGAGATGGTCCCCGACGCGGTCGAGGAACTGCTGCGCTACCTCACGGTCGCCCAGAGCGGCGCCCGGCGGGTGGCGACCGAGGACATCGAGATCGGCGGACACCTGGTGAAGGCCGGCGAGGGCGTCATCCTCGCCTTCGACACCGCCAACCGCGATACCTCGGTCTTCGCGGAGCCGGAGGTCTTCGACATCCACCGCGACGACACCGGACAGCACGTGGCCTTCGGCTTCGGCTCGCACCAGTGCGTCGGGCAGCAGCTGGCCAGGGCGGAACTGCAGATCGCGGTCAGGACGCTGGTCCAGCGCGTCCCGACGCTGCGCCTGGCCCAGTCGGTGGACTCGCTGCAGTTCCGCAAGGACATGGCCGTGTACGGCGTCCAGGGGCTGCCGGTCAGCTGGTGACCGGCCGACCGGTCGGCCATGCCCTGACCGGGCGTGGCCGTGACCGGTCGGCGGCCGAACCGGTGATGGTTCCGACGAAGGTGCCGCCCCCGCTGGTCGCGGGGGCGGCACCTTCGGTGTCAGCCCGGGAAACGCCCGGTCACAGCGTGTCCAGGATCCACTCGTGGACGGCCCTGCCGGTGGCCGCGCCGTGGTCCGTCATCATGGTGCAGTGATCGCCCGGCACCTTGAGCCCGGTGTGCGGCAGGTGCCACCACCCGCGCCAGTCGGCACCCTCCATCGTCTCGCCGGGCAGCAGCGGCACGCAGTCCTCCGGTCGGACGATCAGCGTGGGCGCCTCGATCTTCCGCGGACCCCAGCCGCCGAACACGTCGAGGTAGCGGGTCATCGCGGTGAGGCTGGAGTAGTCCACCGTTGCGAAACCCTCCCGCTTCTCGAACACCTCGTGATACAGGGCGCGGGCCAGCGGCCGGGCGAGTGAACCCGGCATGTAGGTGTCCAGCAGCACCACTGCGGCCACCGGGACGTCCATTCGTTCCTCCAGGGCCGTCGCCACCGCGTGCGCCAGCAGACCGCCCGAGGAGTAGCCCATCAGCACCACCGGATGACCGGAGGCCCGCGCGGCCACCGCGTCCGCGTGGATGTCCACCGTGGCGTCGAGGTTGTCGGGGATCCGCTCCCCGGCGGCGAAGCCCGTGGTGGGGATGACCGAAACGCCGCGCAGCCCGTCGAGCGCCGCCGAGAACGACGCGAACTGCAGATTGCCGGGGACGGGCACGAACGGCGGGAAGCACAGGATCTCCGGCCGCTCGGGACCGGTCGAGAGCCGGGTGAACCGCGGAAGCCGGTCGACGTCCCCGCGCCCCTTGAACGACGGCCGCACCAGCGCCGCGGCGGCGAGCAGGTTGCCCGACGCCTCCAGCTCGCCGAGCCGGTTGATCTGACGGTACAGCGTGGTCAGCGTCTGGTCGTCGACCGGCGGGACACCGGCGACTCCCGTCGCCGTGCCCGCGTTCGCGGCACCGCCCGTGCCGGCGACGGCCGTTGCGGCGGCCTGCCTGCCGGCGTCCGTCACCATCCCGGAGGCCGTGAGCTGCGCGAGCACGTGCTCGGCCAGCGCGACCGGTGTGGGATGGTCGAAGGCCAGCGTGACGGGCAGCCGCAGTCCGGTCAGCGCGTTCAGCCGGTTGCGGAGCTCCACCGCCATCAGCGAGTCGAACCCCAACTCCTTGAACGGGCGGTCGATGCCGACGGTCCCGGTCGAGGAGTGCCCCAGCACGGCTGCCACCAGCGTCTGGACCTCCTCCACCGCCGCCGCGGCGCGGTCCGTCTCCGCGAGCCCGGCCAGCCGTCGGCCCAGTGACGGCTCCACCTGGCCCGCGCTCACTCCGACCGCCCGCCGAAGCGGCGCCCGAACGAGGCCGCGGAGCAGCGGCGGTACGTCCAGCCCGCTGGTCCGGACGGCCGCGGTGTCGAGGTTGAGTGCGACGAGGAGTGGGGTGTTGGTGGTGAGTGCGGTGTCGAAGAGTGCGAGTCCCTCGTCCGTGGCCAGTGGGGGCATGCCGGCGCGGGTCATGCGGTGGATGTCGGTGTCGTTGAGGTGGCTGGTCATGGTGCTGGTGTCGGCCCAGAGGCCCCAGGCGATGGAGGTGGCGGGTAGGTCCTGGG
>NZ_JBIVDY010000024.1:0-134096 GCF_044747365.1 Kitasatospora sp. NPDC090091 | reverse complement strand
CGGGACGGAACGGTTGCCGGTGGCCCGGTACAGCCAGCCGGACAACTCCTTCAGCTCCGGCACCAGCTCGGCCGGGTCCGACATCCGCGACCGCACACCCTCGACGGCGGCGGCGGTCTCGGTGGCGGTCTCGGTGGCGGCGGTGGTGTTCATGGCGGGCTTCCCTTCAGCGGTCTCTCGTGCCTACACCCCACCGACGGACGCCGGGCCCCGGATGTGACAGCCGGCGGGAAAGGGATCGCGGGAACCGCCGAAGGCAGTGCCCGTCAGGGCCGGAGGCCGGCCAGGAGGGCATCGAGGGCCAGGTCGAAGCGGGCCTGGTGGTCGGCCGGGGAGCCGACGCCGCCGATTGATCACCATTGGACGGTGCGGATCCGGTCGGGAACCGCTGCCGGGCCCGCGTCTGTTCAGCCGGTCGGGGCCGGCACGGCCGGCGTCGTCGTCGAAGTGGGCGTCGGGGTCTGCGCGGTGACGACGAGTCGGTGGATCTGCGCGGTCACCAGGTCGGCCGACAGGGTGGGGTGGTTCGCGGTGTCGTCGATCTTGGTGAACAGGATGCGGTTGTCGCCGACGGCCGCGTAGAGGTAGACCGTTGTCGCTCCGCCCGTCGTCTCCAGCGCGCCGGTGGGCGAGAGAATCCGGAAACCGACGGCAGGCGCCTCCAGCCCCTCCAACGGCACCGCCTCGACCTGCAGCTCCCGGTCGCCGCCGGGGCCGGGCAGTCGGAACCGGGAGCAGCCGCCGGAGACGGCGGCGGTCAGGGCGTCGAAGCGCTGCCGGACGTGGCCCTCGGGGAAGCTGCCGAGGTACGCCCCGGTGCGGTTGCGGCGCACGTTGTTCCCGGTGACGTAGATGCGCCGGGCGGCCGCGTCGGGCTGTTCGGCGAGGACGGTGATGATCGGCGCGCAGGCCGGATTCCGCTCTGCGGCCTTCTCGAACCGCGCGGTCGTCTCGGCGTCGGGTGTGCCGTCGACGGTCTCGGTGGTGCTGCCGGCGGGCAGGTCGGCGGCGGACAGCAGCGCGGCCGTCAGCCGCTCCCGCGGCAGGGGTTCGACGCCGAGCCAGCCGGGTTGGGCAGCGGCCGGGGGTGCCGAGGACGGCACCCGGGCCGACGGCGCGAGGTTCGTCCGGCTTCCGTCGTCCGGTGCGGAGCCGGCCGGCTCCGGTGAAGCCGAACAGCCGGCCACCGGCACGAGGAGGAGCAGGAGCAGCGCCAGTACGGTCGTTGCCACGGGTGTGGCCGGCCTTGCCAAAACGTTTCTCCCCGATGTTCCCGCCCCGACCGCCCGCCGAAAGTGCGCGGGCGAAGTTCCTGCGCCGATTATGGCCGCCCGCGCCGGGCCGCGCGCCGGGATTTTCGGCGCACGGTCCGACCTGGGGCGGCCGCGGGAGCATCAGGGTGAGGGCCGTGGCGATGCGGGCCGGTGCGGTGCGGGCCGCGGGCCGCGCAGTTCGGTGTAGACCGACCAGACGACCGAGACGGCGGGGACGGCGACCACCGCGCCGATCACGCCGGCGGCGATGCTGCCCGCGAGGACGGAGACCGCGACCACGACCGGGTGGAGGCTGACCGCCCAGCTCATCACCAGCGGGTGGAGCAGGTGGCCCTCGATCTGGCCGATCACCACGATCAGCAGCAGCACGACGATCGCGATCACCGGGCCGCGGGCGGCCAGGGCGACGAGGGAGGCGACCAGCATCGCGATCGGCGAGCCGACCAGGGGGACGAAGGAGGCGAAGAATTCGAGGACGGTCAGCGGCAGGGCGAGCGGCACGCCGAGGAAGAACAGGGAGATGCCGACCATGATCGCGTTGGTGGCCGCGACGATGAAGATGCCGCGGGTGTAGCCGGCGAAGGTCCGCCACCCCGCGCGGCCGCCCCGGTCGAGGTGGTCCCGGGCGGCGGGCGGCAGTTGGAAGGCGATCCACTGCCACATCCGCTCCCCCGAGTGCAGGAAGAACACCGACATGAAGAGCGCGAGCGCGGCGCCGGTCGCGATCTCGACCACCCGGCCGGCGCCGCTGACGGCCGTGCTGATCAGCGTCGAGCGGTGCTCGGTGACGAAGTCGGAGACCTTGCGCTGGAGGTCGTCGAAGGTGGACGGGTCGAGGCGGAAGGGGGCGCCCTCCAGCAGCTTCTCCAGCCGGTCCAGGCCACCCTGGAACTCCTTGGCCAGGCGGGACACGTCGTCCGCGATGCTCTCGCCGATCAGGGCCAGCAGCCCGGCCGGGACCAGGATCGCCACGGCCAGCCCGACCAGGACGGCGAGCGGACGGGGCAGGACGCGGGCCGCCAGGTCGACCAGTGGCCGGACCACCGAGGTGATCACCAGGGCGAGGAACCCGGCCAGGGTGATCAGGTGGAAGCGCCCCAGCACCATCAGCACCAGGTAGGCGATCGCGGCGACGACGAGCAGCCGCCACGCGTAGTCGGACAGGCGGCGCAGCACCGGGCCTGCGCCGCGTGCGGCGGCCGCCGCGGGGCGGGGCGGCCGGACGGAGCCGGGGCGGGGGGATCCCGGGCGCCTCACCGGCATGCCGCAGGGCCGTGCGCGGCGCGCCGGGTGGTGCGGCGGGCGGCCGGTTGCGCGGGGCGGCCGTGGGGGTGGGGGGTGCTGGGGTGTGAAAGCGGCATGAGCCCTGGATAGCGGGCGGGGCGCCGCGCGGGCTGTTCCCGCGCCGACACACCGGCTCTCCGGGTGATCCTTCGCCCGGTTCCGGGACGCCGCCCGCCGTACCGGCAGGGACGGTCCGATGCGCAGCGCTTGGACCATGGGGGCCCGGGCTCAGGGCCGGGCGGTGCGGCTGAACCCCTGCGTCGGGCGCTCGGGCGGGCGCCGGTGCGGGGCGCTCGGGCCGTGGGGTGTCAGTCCACCAGGCGGGGTGCGAAGTAGTCGCGCAGTCGGGCGATCCGCCCGTCGCGGATGCGGAAGCGTCGCGGCTCATGGCCCCGGCCATGACGTAGCTCTGGAAGATCTCCTGCGGCGTTCGGGACACGGCGGCCTCCCTGGACTGATGCGGACTCGGACTCAGGCCCGGGCCCGGGCCCCGGACGCCCACACCATCACATCGGCGCGGGCGGATGGGCGGTTTCCGGCAACGCCGCGGGCCCGGGCATGCCGGCGGCGGTGCCGCGTCGGTGCGGCACCGCCGGTGGGGGCTCACGGCCGGGTCAGGCAGCGAGGCCGAGGCCCAGGGTGACGGCGACGGGGACGAGGTACAGGAGCGGGAAGGGCACGGTCTTGTACGAGCGGGCCCGCACGTTGGTGATCACGGCGCCGAGGAAGTAGAGGATCAGGCCGACCGCGGCGGCGACGCCGATGGCGGGGATCGCGAGGCCGACCAGCAGGCCGGCGGCACCGGCGAGCTTGGCGAGCGCGAGCGGGGTCCACCACGAGCGGGGAACGCCGTACTCGACGAGCGGCTGGGTGACGAACTCGGCGCGGCGGGCCAGCGAGAAGCCGGAGAAGCCGACCCAGACGGCGCTGACGACGGCGAGGACGACGTGGGCGACAGACACGGTGATACCCCAGATTCGTGTGGACGGAAGCCGGCGGAGGAGCCCCGTCCCGCTTCGTTGCGCTTGCTCGAACACTCCTCTGACCCGTCGCCCGCACCGGATGTGACAGCGCACCCGAAGAAGTTTTCGCGGGCCGCAGGCCGCGGGGGCTGTCGCGAGCCGTCGCGCGGGTGCGGCGTGGGAGGTCGGCCCCGCCGACTTCCCACGCCGCGCCCCACTGCGGAGCCTCGGGTTCGGGGTGGTGCCGGCGGCTTTGACGGCCCGTCCCGGTGGGGCGGGCCGTCAAGGCCGGTGCGCCGGACCGGTGGTGGCCGGTCCGTGGCGTCGGTGGAGCGGTCAGTCGAGTCGCTTGAGCCACCAGAACAGCAGGCCGATGGTTCCCGCGCCGAGGCCGTAGGCCGCGCCGCCGGCGGCCTTCAGCGCCAGCAGCCTTCGGTAGCGGCGGGCGGTGGTTCGGTTGACACGCGGCTCGGCTTCCGCGGGTGCTTCGGGTGTCGGCTTATCCTTCGTCATGCGACCTTCCTGTCACTGAGCAGGGGTGTCCGAACGAGGCCCTCGCCCCCTTCTCTCCAAAGATCCGGGCGGGGGCCTCATCTATTTCGCACGTTAGGTATGTATCTGCGGACTTTCAATTACCAAACGCGCGAATCACCCTAGTGTCGCAACGGATTTGCGCAGCCGGGCCGCGGGCTCGCGGGCAGCGCTGCGGCGACAAGGCTCCGTGGCGCCACTTCCGGCTCCAGGCAATCACGTTCGGGGAGAGAACGGCCCTGCGCAGCAACGCTCCGGGCGCACCCACCGCCGAATTCCGGGGCTTTGCTTCGAGATTCCGGCATGCCACTCAACGGAAGACACCAAGGGCCATAGAACACCGAATTGCATTTCAGCACAAGGGGGCAATTGATCGGCAATTCCGCATTTCGGGACAAGGGGGGCGCGTCCCGGCCTGGCTCCCGGTGCGGCCGCGCAACCCAAGCCGCCACCCACCGCAACCACGCCGTCACAGTTCGCTACGGTAGGGGTGGTGCCGGGTCGGCCGGTGGCCGGGGTCGCCGTTGTGGGCCCGCGGTCGGCCCGCCCTGATTCCCCGACCAGTCGAAGGAGCGATCCTGCCGTGGCCGTCCCGACCCTCGCTCCGCTGCTCGCCCCGGCCGACTTCGCCGCCACCCTGCCGCCGCACGCCGTCTCCGCCTCCGTGCTGCTGACCGACGCGGCCGGCCGCATCCTGATGCTGCACCAGGCCCGGGGCTATCCCGGTCACCCCGCCTGGTGGCAGTTGCCGGGCGGTCTCGGGGATCCGGGTGAGGACCCGGTGGCCACCGCGCGGCGCGAGACGGCCGAGGAGACCGGTATCCGTCTGACCGCGGTGCTGCGCCCGCTCGTCGTCGACTACCGTTCCGCCGCGGACGGCTGGCCCCCCGTCATCGACTTCGCGTTCGACGCCGGCGCGGCGCCGGCCGGGGGTAAGGTGCGGCTCAGTGCGGAGCACGACGCCTGGGCCTGGCGGACGTACGAGGAGTGGCTGCCGGACCTGCAGCCGGAGCAGACGGCCTGGTTCGCCTCGCTCTGGCGGGCCCGCCGCACGGCGGCCACCGCGGTGCTCACCGACGGCCGGGACGTCACCGGCGGCCGGGACGTCACCGACGGCGCGGGCTGAGCGGCGGGCAAGGGGGACGGCCGCACGGCGAGGGGCCGGAGCGCCGCGCGGAGAACCTCATCGACGGGGCCTTACCGGTTCGCCCCCACGTGCTGGATGAGCTCTACCACGGCGGCGGCCTCGGTCGCGCCGAGTCGCGCGAGTGCCGAGTGTGCCTCCTGGAGACAGGCCAGAGCGCGCGCGGTCTGCTCTGTCTTCAGGAGGGCTTCTCCGAGGGCGGCATTGGCGAGCCCCTGGCAGTAGGGCGCGTCCAGCTCCTGCGCGATGGTCAACGACTCGTCGGCGGCCTCGGCGGCGGCACGGTCCTGGCCCGTGGCCAGGAGGGAGGCGGCCAAGCGGGCAAGCGCATAGCCCTCCCAGAGCCGCTGCCGACGAGACTGGAACAGCGCCACCGCCTCGCGCAGCCGGTCGATCGCCTCGGCGGGTGTTCCGGTCGCGGCCAGCACCACACCGAGGTGGTAGAGCGTGTCGGCGAGGACCGGCGTGCTGCCTGTCGCGCGGGCGGCTTCGACCGCCGATCGCCCCGCCCCGACACCCTCTTCGGGCATGCCCAGATGAACGTACTCCCGGGACATGCGCGCCAGGACGTGCGTCTCGGCGGTGGCGGGTCCGACGATGCGGCTGATCCCGAGGGCCTGTTCGTACAGGGGCAGCGCCTCCCCTGAGCGGCCCGTGATGCCGAGCAGGACGGCGAGGCGCACCGATACCACCGCCCGCAGCCGGGTCATGTCGTGCGGTCCCTGGAGGCTCAGGCTGTCGCGGAAGGCCTCCTCGGCACGCCCGTACTTCCCCGCCAGCACGTGTAGGTTGCCCTGCGCGTACCGGATCCGGCCGAGGGAGGCCAGGTCCCGCCGAGACCGTGCTGCGGCGGCGACGGCGTCGAGCACCCCGGGGTCGACGGCCGGCCCCCAGTCCTCCAGGACCTCGGTGAGGGCGACGGCGAGATCGACGGCCGGACGCACCAGTGCGGCCGGCCCGGGGGCCGCCGCTTCGATGCTTCCCAGGACCAGCGGTACGGCGGAGTGGAGCCAGTCCCGGGCCTCCGTGTCCCCGTGCAGGACAAGACCGGGTGTGGAGGGGCTGTGCTGCGGGTCGGGCAGCATGTCGTCCAGTCCCATCGCCTGTACCACGCTGCGTGTCGTGGCGAGCAGGAAGTCCAACAGCCTTATCAGCGCGTCCTGCTGCGCATCGGTGTCGCCGAGTGCTTCGTTCCGCGACCGCGCGTAGAGGCGGAGCAGGTCGTGGAAGCGGTAGCGCCCGGGTGTGTGGCTCTCCAACATGTTCGCCTCGACCAAACTCTCGGCCAGATCCTCGGCCAGATCCTCGTCCGTGCCGAGCAGGGCCGCGATCGCGGAAAGCGGCAGGTCCGGCACGTTGATCAGCGAGAGGAGTCGGAAGGCACGCGCTTCCTCGGGCCGTAGCTGGCCGTAGCCGAGGCCGATGATGGTCTCGACCGCAAGGTTGCCGAGTTGCAGCTCTGAGAGCCGTCGCCGCTGGTCGGCAAGGCGGCGTGCGAGGTCCGAGACACTCCACCTGGGCCGACTGGCGAGCCTCGCGGCGGCGATGCGCACCGCGAGCGGCAGGAAGCCGCAAGCGGTGACCACCGCCAGGGCGGCTTCCGGCTCGGCGTCGACCCGGTGCCGGCCGGCGATCGCGGCGAACAGGTCGAACGCCTCCTGTGGGGTCAGCTCCGCGACGTCCAGGAGGTGTGCGCCGGGCAGCTGCGCGAGCCGGGGCCGGCTGGTGATCAGGACGGCGCTGCCGGGGGCGCCGGGGACGAGCGGCATCACCTGCCGGGCGTCGGCGACGTTGTCCAGCAAGACGAGCATGCGCCGGTCGGCCAGCAGCGAGCGGTAGAGCGCGGCGCGCTGCTCGAAGGAGTCGGGGGGCTCGGCCACACCGAGCGCGTACAGGAAGTCGCCCAGCACGGCGGCCGGATCGGCCGGGCCGCGTAGGCCTGCGCCGCGCAGGTCGACGTAGAGCTGGCCGTCGGGGAAGTCGGCCCGGAGGCTGTGCGCGACGTGCACGGCCAGTGTCGTCTTGCCGACGCCGCCGATGCCGGACAGCGACGCCACCACCGGGGCCTGTCCCGATCCGCCGCGCAGGGTCGCGCGCAGCTCGTGGACCAGGCCGGATCGTCCGGTGAAGTCCGCGACATTCGCCGGCAGTTGGGCAGGCGCAGGGACGGTCGCAAGCTCGTCGCGGCCCGCAGCGGCCGGGGTTTGGGCGAGGGCGGGGTCCCCGGCGAGGATGCGGGTGTGCATCGAGGCGAGCCCGGCGCCTGGCTCCACGCCGAGTTCCTCGATCAGCAGCTTGCGGGTGTCGGTGTAGACGCCCAGTGCCTCGGCCTGGCGTCCGCCCCGGTAGAGCGCGAGCATCAGCAGTTCGCGCGGGCGCTCGCGCAGCGGGTGCTGCCTCGTCAGCTCACTCAGCTCCGTGATCACCTCGGCGCCGTGCCCCAGCTCGATCCGGGACGCCAGCAGGAGTTCGGCCGCGTCGATCCGCTGCTCCGCCAGTTTGGTCCGCAGTGCGCCGGCGTGGAAGCCGGGGAGGGCTGCCAGGGCTTCGTCGCCGTGCCAGAGCGCGAGTGCGTCGGCGGCCGTCCGGGCGGCGGTGGCGTGGTCGCCCGCCGCATGGGCCGCCCCCGCCTCGGCGAGCAGGTTCTCGAAGACGTGGAGGTCGACGGCCGTGCGCGGGAGTTGCAGCTCGTAGCCGTCACTGACGCTGACCAGGGCGGCGTCCGCCCGCGCTGCCGGCCGCTCGTGCACCAGGGCCTTGCGCAGCCGCGAGACGTAGGTGCGGACGGCGGCGACGGCCTGGGAGGGCGCCGGATAGTCCCAGAGGCTGTCGATGATGTCCTGGATCGACATGCGTCTGCCGGCGCGCGCGGCCAGCATGGCGAGGACGGCCCGCTGTTGGGGGGAGCCGAGTGGCAGCTCGGTGGTCCCGCGCCGGGCCCGGACCGGGCCAAGGAGCGAGATCCGCAGTTCGTCCGGGTCGGGCGCGGGGTCGGACGGACGACCGGGCTGGGCGGTCGTGGCCGGTGCCGCCGTCGACGGGTCCTCGGGCGGCGTGCCGGTGGGCGTCCGCGTGCCGGTCTCCCCCGCCCGGCCGGGCTGGGCGGCCGCCTGCCGCAGTTGCCGGGCCTCGGTGGCCCGGCCGGTGCGTTCGAGGGCTTCGGCCAGCTGGGCCCCGAAGCGCCCGCTTGCGGGGAACTCGGCGGTGAGGGCGCGTAGTTCGGGGATCACGGCGGCGGGCCGGTCGAGGTGCAGATCGGCGTCGATCCGCAGGCCCAGCGTCTCCAGTCGCAGGGCCTCCAGCGCCTGCCGTTCCTCCTCCAGCCGCCCGTGGGTGCGCACGCCGCCCAGCGCCGGGCCACTCCAGCAGGCCAGGGCCCGGTCGAGCAGGTCGTGTGCCGCCCCGGGCCGGCCGTCGGCGAGGGCCGCTCGGCCCTGGTCGGCCAGCGCACGGAACCGGGTAACGTCCACACGGGTGGGGTCGACGTCGAGCAGGTAGCTCTTGTCCTGCGCCTGCAGGAGGGCGGGCGCGGCGGCGTTCGCGGCCCGCAGGTGGGTGCGCAGCCGGCTCACCAGGGAGTGCAGTTGCGCGCGCGAGCGCGGTGGCTTGGGGGCCGCGTCGCCCCAGATGTCGGTGATGAGCTGCTGGACGGCGACGGGCTGTCCGGGGGTGATCAGCAGGGCCGCCAGCAGGGCCAGGGCGTTCGCGCCGCCGACCGGAGTGTGCGCGCCGTCGACCGTCAGCGTCACCGGCCCCAGCAGCCGCGCCTCGACCCTCATCGCCCCTCCCCTCACCGGGACTTCGCCCGTCCCGCCGCCCCTCACCGGGACTCCTCCGGTTCGTCGGAGAGGATCCATTCGCGCTGGCGCAGCAGTTGTTCGGGCCGGTGCGCGTACTGCCGCTGCCAGGTGCGCAGTTCCTCGTCGAGCAGTTCCAGTGCGCGGCGGCGGGCGCCGGCCCGGACCAGCGCCGTCGTCAGCAGGAGCACGATCCCGTCGTCGCCCGGGTGTTCCAGGTGCAGTTGCTGGAGGTCGACGACCGCTTCGGAGACCGCGCCGAGTTCCAGGCGGGCGCGGGCGGCGCGGGTGCGCAGGTCCTGGCGGACGTCGAGCAGGCCCTGGCGGACCGCCCGCACGTAGGGCGTGGGCTGCAGGTCTGCGAGCGGTTGCCCGCGCCACAGGGACTGTGCGGCGAGGCACATGTTCAGCACCTCCCCGGTGTTGCCTTCGTCTTCCAACTCCCTGCCACGGTCGGCCAGTCGGCGGAAGGCGAGGATGTCCACCGCTTCGGTGCCGATGTGCAGTGCGTAGCTCGCCTGGTCGGGTGAGTGGCCCGGGTGGCTGGTGAGGGGCGGGGCGGGGGCGTCGGCCGGGGCGTGCTGGCGCAGGTGCCGGCGCAGGTGGTGGACGTGGCCCTGGATCGCGTTGACGGCGGTCGTCGGCGCGCCGGCCGGCCAGAGCCGCTCCCGGATCACCGCGACCGGGACGGCCTGCGAGCGGGCGAGCAGCAGGAGGGCCAGCAGGGCCCGGCGCTGCGGCGGGCCGATGGCGATCGCGAGTGGGCCCCGGCGGGCGGTCACCGGTCCCAGGAGGGCGAACTGAAGGTCTGCCACCACGCCTGGCACAGTAACAGCTTGCTCAGAATCCGTTAAGTGAGCGTGCAGCGCGGACGTTTCGCGAACGTTTAGCCGTTGGCGCGATGCTGGATCCAGACGTGTGGCGACTTGCCCAGTCCGCCGTCGTTGCAGGTGAGGACCCTCGGGGGTGGTAGCCCGGGGGGTCTCGCCCCCTTTGGCGTTCCCCGGTGTTGCCGGCGGCGCTGTTGCCGCCCGTGTCGTGTGGGCTAGCGTCGGCCGCAACGTCAGTGTGCGGCACGGCGGTTGGCCTCTCCTACCAAGGGGCCGCGGCACCGTTCCGCCTTCGCCCCGCACTGCCGGACCGGACTGGGCTCGTCACAACAAGGGGTCTCCACATGCAGGTTCAGATGTCCGCTGTGCTCGTCGCCGGGGTTGTCGCCCTGGCGTTCTTCGCCCTGGTGGGCTTCCTGGTGTCGGCGTCGCGCGGTGCGCGGCGCCAGGTGGCCGTGCTGGCCGTGGTCGTCACGCTGCTCGGGGTGCTGCCCACGATCCTGTACGCGTTCTCGGTGATCGCCGCCCCGGCCGGCGCCTCCGGCTGATGCGCGCGGGTGCCCGGCCCCGCGCGCCTGCGGGGCCGGGCCTCGGCTCAACGTCGCTGCCCGTGCTGCCGGTTGGGGAATTCGCGGGGATTTCGACCGGGCTCGCGCCTAGGATCGACGGTCATGGCTGACGATGATCCCTACCCTCCGAGCAGTGCCTACGACCACGGGTTCCTCGACACGGGGGACGGCAACCGCATCTACTACGAGCAGTTCGGCAGCCCCGACGGCAAGCCGGCCCTGAATGTGCACGGCGGCCCGGGCTCCGGCGCGTCGCGCAGGCCGCCGACGGCCTGGGACCCCGCGTGCTACCGGCTGATCCGCTTCGACCAGCGCAACTGCGGCCGCAGCACCCCGCACGCCGGCGACCCGGCCGCGGACATGAGCCTGAACACCACGCAGCACCTGATCGACGACATGGAGCGGCTGCGCGAGCACCTGGGCGTCGAGCGCTGGCTGTTGTTCGGCGCCTCCTGGGGCTCGACGCTCGTCCTGGCCTATGCGCAGCAACACCCCGGGCGGGTCAGCGAGATGATCATCCCGGCGGTGACGACGACCCGCCGCGCCGAGACCGACTGGCTGTACCGGGGTGCGGGACGCTTCCAGCCCGAGGCGTGGGACCGGTTCCGTGACGGCGTCCCCGAGGACGAGCGGGACGGCGATCTGGTGGCGGCCTACGCGCGGCTGATGGAGCACTCCGACCGGGCCGTCCGGGAGAAGGCCGCGGCCGACTGGGTGGCCTGGGAGGACGCGGTCATCTCGAACGAGCCGAACGGCGTGCCCGGCATGTACAGCGCCCGCGAGGCCGACGAGCGAATCGCGTTCGTGCGGATCTGCGCCCACTTCTTCAGCCACGGCGCGTGGTTGGAGGAGGAGCAGTTGCTGCGGAACGCCCACAAGTTGGCCGGGATCCCGGGGGTGCTGGTCCACGGCCGGCACGACATGGGCAGCCCGGTGCAGACGGCGTGGGAGCTGGCGAAGGCGTGGCCGGGCGCGCGGCTGCACATCGTCGAGGACTCCGGGCACGCCGGCAGCAACGCCCTGCGCGACGTGGTCCGGGCGGCCATCGAGGAGTTCAAGACCCGCTGAGCGCGGCCCCGGGCGGGTGGGGCCCGGGCGTGGGAACGGTGCCGGCCCCGGGCGCGCGGTGTGCGCAACCGGGGCCGGGGGGCCGGAGCCTGGGCTCAGGCGGTGGCGTCGATGCCGAGGTCGGTGAGCAGGGCGCGGATGCGCTGCTCGATCTCGTCGCGGATCGGGCGGACGGCGTCGACGCCCTGGCCGGCCGGGTCCGCCAGCTTCCAGTCGAGGTAGCGCTTGCCGGGGAAGTACGGGCAGGCGTCGCCGCAGCCCATGGTGATCACGACGTCGGAGGCCTGGACGGCCTCGGTGGTCAGGACCTTGGGGATCTCGGCGGAGATGTCGATGCCGGCCTCGCCCATGGCCTCGACGACGGCCGGGTTGACGGTGTCGGCCGGGGCGGAGCCGGCGGAGCGGACCTCGACCCGGCCGGCGGCGAGGTGGGCGAGGAAGGCGGCGGCCATCTGGGAGCGGCCGGCGTTGTGCACGCAGACGAACAGGACGGACGGCACGGCGGGGGTGCTCACGGCAGGGTACTTCCTTGATCGGGGGTGCGGTCGGAGGGTGCGGAGGCCGGACTGTCAGCGGCCTGCGGCGGCGAGCGGGCGGTCGGGCTGTGCGGCCGGCTCGACGCCGCCGCGCGCCGGAGCCGGCCGGCCGAACAGGACGGCCACCAGGGCGAGCCCGAGCACCAGGCCGCCCAGCTGGGCGGTGACGAACGGCAGCACGGAGGCGGGCCGGATGCCTGTGAAGGTGTCGGTGAAGGCCCGGCCGACGGTCACGGCGGGGTTGGCGAAGCTGGTCGAGGAGGTGAACCAGTACGCGGCGCCGATGTAGGAGGAGACCACGACCGGCGCCAGGTGCGCACGGCCGACCCGGCCGAGGCCGAGGACCAGCAGGACCAGGCCGGCGGTCGCCACCACCTCGCCCAGCCACAGGTGCGGGGCCGAGCGGTCGTGGGCGGACCAGCGCACGAGCGGTTCGCCGAACATCGCGTCCGCCAGCACCGCGCCGCCGATCGCCCCCGCGACCTGGGCGGGCAGGTAGGCGGCGACCTCCCGCGGGGTGGGGCCGTCGCCCGTGCGGCGTCCGGCCCACCAGGCGGCGAGGGTGACGGCCGGGTTGAAGTGCGCGCCGGAGACCGGCCCGAGCAGGGTGATCAGCACGCCGAGGCCGAACACGGTGGCCAGGGAGTTGGCCAGCAGCTGCACCCCGGTGTCGTGGGAGAGGCCGGCGGCCTGGATGCCGGAGCCGACGACGACGGCGACCAGTGCGGCGGTACCGGCGAGCTCGACCGCGGCCCGGCGGGCGAGCGGGGCGGGGGCCGTCACCGGGGGTCGCCGCCGGGTGCCGGGGCCTGGAGCAGGGACGACAGGCGGGCGAGGGCGGCCGGCAGCACCCAGTAGTAGACCCAGGTCCCGCGCCGCTCGGAGCCGACCAGGCCGGCCTCGCGCAGCACCTTCAGGTGGTGGGAGATGGTCGGCTGGGAGACGTCGAACGGCCCGGTCAGGTCGCAGACGCACGCCTCGCCGCCCTCGTGCGAGGCGATCAGCGACAGCAGGCGCAGCCGCACCGGGTCGGAGAGCGCCTTGAACATGCGGGCCAGGTCGGCAGCGGCCTCCTCACCCAGCGGCTCGCGGACCATCGGCGAGCAGCACACGGCGGCGGCCGCGTCCCGATCCTGGTCGAGCACCTTCAACTCCGGATTCGACATGCGTCTATGTTGACGCTCATCGATTCCGGTGGCAACCTCGCTTGTATCGACATACGTCGATACAAGGACCCCGGATCGGGAAGGACCCGCCATGTCCCGTGTTCAGCTCGCCCTGCGCGTCGCCGACCTCGAAGGCTCCGTCGCCTTCTACTCCAAGCTCTTCGGCACCGAGCCCGCCAAGCGCCGCCCCGGCTACGCGAACTTCGCCGTCGCCGAGCCCCCGCTCAAGCTCGTCCTCATCGAGGGCGAAGCCGGCCAGGAGACCCGCCTGGACCACCTCGGTGTCGAGGTCGCCACCACCGGGCAGGTCGCCGCCGCCGACGCCCGCCTCCGGGACGCCGGCCTGGCCACCGTCGAGGAGCACGACACCACCTGCTGCTACGCGCTCCAGGACAAGGTCTGGGTCCACGGCCCCGGCGGCGAGCCCTGGGAGGTCTACACCGTCAAGGCCGACGCCCCCGAAGCGAGCCCCGGCGCGAACACGGGCGAGAGCGCCGGCGCACCGGTCGGCGCCTGCTGCGGCACCGCCACGGGGCTGCTCCCGAAACGCCTCCGGGCCGCGCCGGCAGGTGTCCCCTCTCTTTCATGTTCGTGCGCCGGGGGGTGAAGGACAAGACTGCAATTTCTGCGCCGCAGCCGGGACCATGGGGGTCATGACCTCCCCAATCCCCGATCTCGGCAAGCCTGTTGACGACCTCGCCGGGCGGCTTGCGCACGTGCGCTGGATCGCCGGCGGCACGGGCGCCGGCAAGAGCACGCTGACCCGGCTGCTCGCCGAGCGCCACGACGTGACCGTCTACGACGGCGACCGTGCCGAGCACGGCTGGCTCGACCGGTGCACGCCGCAGCGTCACCCCCACCTGGCCGCGCTGCGGGACCAGTCGCCCGGGGCGATGTGGCACGACCGCACCGCACAGCAGATGTTGCGGGCCATGCCCGGCCTGCACGGCGAAACCGTCGGGCTCCTGGTCGAGGACCTCCTCGCCCTGCCCGCCCGACGCACCGTCCTGGTCGACTACTTCGGGCTCCTCCCCCGCCACCTCGCACCGCTGCTGCGCCGCGCCGACCAGGCCGTCTTCCTGCTGCCCACCCCCGGCTTCCGGCAGGACGTCCTCACCGCCCGGTATGCGGATCCCGCCCGGGCCCGGGCCACTTGGGGCGAGGCGGACCCGGCGGAGGCACTGGCCGCACGCCTCGCCCGCGACGCGCTCTGGGACGAGGAGATCCGCCGGCAGGCCCCGCTCCACAGGGTCGACACCCTCATCGTCGACGGCACCACCCCCGTCGACGACCTGGCCCGGCACCTCGCCGCCCGGTTCGGCCTGGCCTGACGCGCGGACCTGCAGCATCAGGCAAAACCCTTGCGGCGGACAGGAGATGGCGCCGGAACCGGTCAGTCCGGCGCCTGCTCCGGCGGGGGCGGGCCCGCCATCGCCCAGCGGATGAGGCGCACCACGGCCCGGCCCGCCGGCCGGACGAGCGCGGGCTCCAGCAGCGGCACGGACGGCGGCAGGCCGAGGAGCCGGCGGGACTGCGGCGGGAGCAGCGAGACGGCCGCGCCGGCGAGGGCGGTGTAGGCGGGGCGGGCCGCGAGCGGCAGGGGCGGGTGGAGCAGGAGGAACCTGGCCGTGTCCCGCGCCTGGGTCGTGGCGTCGAGTTCCGGCCCGTACGCGCGCAGGAGGGCGGCGAGTTCGGCGCGGTTGCGTGGCGGGTCGACCACGCCCAGTGCCGAGGCGACGCGGGCGGTGTCGGCGAGGTAGCCGTCGCAGCCGGCCGGGTCGAGCGGTGCGGCGCCGAAGGCCTGGTGGGACCGGAGGAAGCTGTCGACCTCGGCGGCGTGGACCCATCCGAGCAGGTGCGGGTCGGCCGCCCGGTAGCTCTGCCCGGACGCGGTGGTGCCGCTGATCCGGGCGTGGACGGCGCGGACGCGGTCCACCGCGGCCTGTGCGTCCTCGGCGGTTGCGAAGGTGGTGACGGCCAGGAACGTGCTGGTGCGCTGGAGGCGGCCCCACGGGTCGCTCCGGAAGCCGGAGTGGGCGGTGACGGCCGCCATGGCCAGCGGGTGGAGGGACTGCAGCAGCAGGGCGCGCAGCCCGCCGACGAACATGGCCGCGTCCCCGTGGACGGTGCGGATCGGCCGCTGCGGGCCGAACCAGCGCGGCCCCGGCCGCCCGTGTATCCGCTGCCGCACGGCGGGACCGTCCGGGCCGGCCACCCGGGCGAACAGCTCGGCTCCGAGCCGCTCCCGCAGCCCGGCCACCGATCCGCCGCTCCGGGCGGTCTGCGCGTCGTCCACACCGGACTCCTGCCCCGTGGCGGCCGCCTTGCCCCGTGCGGCCGGTGGGTTTCTCGGCCGGGCGGCCGTTCGCCCGGGCCCGGCCCGTGGTCGCGCGTGGGGCAGGGCGGCCGGGCAGTCGGGCCGCGCCGACGGGGGTCAGGGACGGGGCGCGGAGGACGCCGAGGCTCCGGCGGTGGGGGCGGCGGCGAGTGCGGCGACCGCGACCGCCTGGGTCCGGGCGGCGGCCTGGTCCAGCGGGAGGTGTTCGCCGCCGGCGGGGAAGAAGTCGATCGAACCGACCGCGTTGTAGTTCGCCCAGAAGCAGGTGGTCATCGGGAAGGTGGCGGCGACGTTCTGCTGGCACTTCACCACCAGGGCACGGGTGGTGAACAGCCGCGGCTCGCCGATGCGCTCCCGGCCGTAGTCGGCGCTCAGCTTCATCGTGTGCTCGAAGGACCTGTCCAGGGCGGCGCCGGGGTCCGCGACCGCGGCGAACAGCTTGGTCCGGGCGGTGAAGTGGGGCACCGTCGCGGTGTGCGCGCCGCTGCTGAGCCTGAGGCGCGGGTTGCCGAAGCACGACGCGCCGGCCTGGTCGTCGTCACCGTCCTGCCCCTGCAGCGCGGGCAGGTCGTCGACGCCGAAGACGTGCATGTCCAGGTCGCTCCCGAAGTGGAAGCCGCCCTCGCCCTTGGCGCAGGTCATGCCGTCCAGCTTCGGCACGTTGATCCTGGCATAGCGGGTGCCCGGGTCGGGTCCGAGCTTCTCGGCCTTCGGCGCCGCGGCCGCCGTGACGGTTGCCGCACCGCCGCCCGCCCCGCCGGACCCGCACCCCGCGACCAGCGCCCCCAGCGACAGCACGGCCGCCGCGATCCCCCGATTCCGCATGTCCTGTTCGTCCCTCTCGCAACCCCGTAAACGATCATCGCGAATCCTAGGGTGCCGCCCGGACCTCCGGTGCCACGGGGTGGCCCCGGGCGGCCACCCGGGGCCGAAGGCGTCAGGGGGGGTGGGCGGGTGTGCGTCAGGCGGCGACGTTCAGGGTGAGCTCGGCGGTGTGCAGGCGGCCGGCGGTCTGGAACTGCAGGAAGACCCGCCAGTTCCCGGCCGTGGCGAGCATCGCGTGGAAGGTCAGCACCGGGCCGCCGCCGTGGTCGGCGTCGGCCTTGTCCGCCGGGTGGAGGTGGGCCAGTGCCTGGTCGCCCTCGTGGAAGGCGGTGAGGTGGGCGTAGCTGTCCAGGTAGGGCTGGAGGTCGGTGACCGGCCGGCCGTCCTTGGTGACGGTGGCGGTCAGCCGGTACGCGCCGGCCATCGGTTCGCCGGTGAGGGCGACGGTGTAGCCGTCGACGGTGGCGGTGCCGGCCGGGGCAGGCAGCGGCACCGTCGTGCTCGTGCCGGGCACCGTCACGACGCGGCTGAGCACGATCTCGGTGCCGTGGTGGGGGGCAGCGCTCGGCAGGAACGAGGCGTACAGCCGCCAGCTGCCCGGGGTGAGGGCGGCGAGGTCCGCGGTCCAGGTGCCGTCGGCGGCCATCTCGGGGTGCAGGTGCTGGAAGCCGGTGAGGTCGGAGCGGATCGCGTAGAAGTGCAGCTTCCTGGTCTGGTGCACCTCGAAGTCGGTGACCGGCCGGCCGTCGGGGCCGGTGATGGTGAAGGAGTAGCCCGTGGCCCGGCCGACGGGCAGTTCGGTGGCCGTGGCATCCAGGCGGTAGCCGTCCCGTTCGGCGGCGAGGCCCCGGTCAGTGCCGGCCGGGTCGGGCGCGACGGCTGCGGCCGGCGCGGCGGTGACCGCAGCCGCCCCCGCGGCCGCAGCGCGCTGCCCGCCGGGCGGCGCGTCCGCGGGGCGGGGCTCCGGGGAGGGGTCGCAGGCGACGATGGCGGCGAGGAGCAGCACGGGCACGCAGGACAGCACCGCCCAGCGGCGGGCGAGGGCGCGGGGGTCGGCGGCCATCAGCGGCAGCCCCCTGCCGCACGGGCGCACTCGACGGCGGCAGCGGCAGCACGGTCGGTACGGCGATGACACGCCATGATCGCTCTCCCCTTCTCCTGGTCGGCCGGTGCCGCTCGGAACTCGGCCCCACATGACAGGAGACCGCCGGCGGTCGCCGCGATAACCAAAAGTTCGGATCGAATCCGTTCGGATCCGTCCGGCTCAGGAGCTGCGGGGTCGGTTCGGCCCGCCGGCGGGCGGGCTACCGGCTCTTGGCGGTGCGTGTTCCCGGGCCCGTGCGCCGCATCCGGCCTCCGGGGTTCGCCGCATTCGCCGGGGCGGCGGCCGGGCTTCTATCCGGCTCCGGCTCGGTGGATAGATCAAGTATCCCAGTATTCGGACGTATCCGTCACCGTCCCCCGGGAGGATATTCTGTGGCGATTTGCCCGCTTAAGGTTGCCGATGACCAGTGAAGACGTCCATCTGGCTTGGAGTTTGGAGTGGGGATGACATCCGGCGTTGCCGAAGTAACCGCGGAGCTCACGGACATGGCGGCGGCAGATCACCGGGCCGCGCGTTTCGCGAACAGCGACGACCCGGCGGAGCAGTTGGCGTGGCGTCGCTTGACCGCGCAGCACGCGGATCGTCTCGCCGAGATCATGAACGCGCACGGGTGGCCGACCGCGGCACTGGTCGGCGAGGACGCGGCCCGGGCCGCGTGGTTGATCGCGCAGCACGCCGACCGGCAGCTCGACGTTCAGCGGCGCGCGCTGCGGCTGATGGAACAGGCGGTGGCCGAGGACGCCGCCGACCCGCACGATCTGGCCTTCCTGCGCGACCGCACGCTCGTCAACGAAGGGCGGAAGCAGATCTACGGCACGCAGATCGCCGGGGTGAGGGACGGCTCGCCGATCCCGTGGCCCTGCGAGGATCCCGAGCGCATGGACGAGCGCCGCGCAGAGGTCGGTATCCCCCCGTTCGACGAGTACGTCGCCCGGTTCTCGCCCGCCTGACCCGCCCCCGGCATCCGGCGGATCATCCCCGAGGGCGGCGATGTTCCGCCGGCCCGGTGCGGGGGTGCACCGGGCCGGCGGGGGTGGAGGGGGTGGGGGGGTATCAGGGTGTCAGGTCCACTGGTCGGCGAGGGCGACGCCGGGGACGGGCTTGCCGATGAGGGCGAGGGGGACGAAGAAGTTGACCTGGCCGATGGCCAGGGTGAGGGTGGCCAGCGCCTTCGGCTCGTAGTGCCGGGCCGCCTCCGCGTAGAGCGCGTCCGGGACACGCTCACCCTGCGGGCTGGGGGTCAGGACCGCCTCGACCAGCGCGAGGGCAACACGCTCGGCGTCGGTGAAGTACGGGGCGCTCTGCCAGGTCGCCACCGCGTCGATCCGCCACTCGGCCTCACCGGCCTTGCGCAGCAGACCGGTCTGCAGGGCCGTCAGGTAGGTCGAGCCGACGATCTGACCCGCGCGCAGCTGGACCAGGCCGATCGTGGTCCGCGGGACGGAACGGTTGCCGGTGGCCCGGTACAGCCAGCCGGACAACTCCTTCAGCTCCGGCACCAGCTCGGCCGGGTCCGACATCCGCGACCGCAGACCCTCGGCGGCATCGGCAACAGCAGTGGCGGTCTCGGTGGTCTCGGTGGCGGCGGTGGTGTTCACGGTGGGCTTCCCTTCAGCGGTCTCTCGTGCCTACACCCCACCGACGGACGCCGGGCCCCGGATGTGACAGCCGGCGGGAAAGGGATCGCGGGAACCGCCGAAGGCAGTGCCCGTCAGGGCCGGAGGCCGGCCAGGAGGGCATCGAGGGCCAGGTCGAAGCGGGCCTGATGGTCGGCCGGGGAGCCGAGGCCCTGGGCGACGGCGGCCGCCAGGACGGGGAAGTCCGCGAGGTCGAGGTCGCCGCCGCCGGCCTGGTCCCGGTGGCCCGGGGTGTCGGCGGCCTCGGCCAGGCAGTGCCCGACGACCAGCATCGCCACCGAGTTGACGATCCGCAGCGCCTGCACGGGGGTGATGCCGGCGCGGGTGAGCGCGGCCGCCGTGTCCTCGACCGCCTGCAGCGCCGCGGCCGAGCGGACGGGCCGGGTGGCGACGAGCGGGATCACGCCCGGGTGGCGCAGCAGTTCGGCGCGGAAGGCGACGGCGAACTCCCTCAGCCGCAGCGGCCATTGGTCGGCCGGGCCGGCGGTGTCGGGCTGGACAGAGGAGACCACGAGTTCGACGAGGCCGTCGAGCAGGGCGGCCTTGTTGGGCAGGTAGTGGTAGAGCGTCATCGCCTCGACGCCGAGTTCGGTGCCGAGCCGGCGCATGGACAGCTTCTCGATGCCGTCGCGGTCGGCGACCTCCAGGGCGGCGCGCAGCACCTTCTCGCGGGTCAGTCCCACCCGCTTGCCGGTCGTCTCCATCAGCGCCCCCCTTGACATTCTTACGGCGTAAGGCAAGAGTAGCAGCCAACGCAGCCTTACACCGTAAGAGACTGCTTCGAGAGCAACCGACAGGGGCGGACCATGGACAACACCCGGCAGCAGGAGCAGAACAAGCAGCTCGTCACCGGCTTCTTCGCCGCACTCAACGAGGGCCGCCTCGGCGACCTCGGTGATTTCCTCGCCGCCGACATCGTCGACCACAACAAGATCATCCACGGCGAACCGGACGAGCCCGGTGCCGCGTTCGCCGCCATCGCCATGCAGCTGGAGGCGCTGAAGCCCTACCGCGCCAGGGTCGAGGAGCTGATCGCCGAGGGCGACAAGGTCGTCGCCCGCATCACCCAGAGCGGCACCAGCTCCGGCGCCCACCCCCGGATGCCCGTGCCCACCGGCCGCAGCTTCGAGAACGAGGCGATCTTCGTCCTCACCGTCCGCGCGGGCCGCATCAGCGAGCTGCGCGGCGTCTCCGACCGCCTCGGCCTCTTCCTCCAGCTCGGCTGGGACTGGCCCACCACCGACTGAGCCCCCGGCCGCCACACGCCCCGCGGGCCGCCCCTCCCCCGGGCGCGTGCGGCCAAAGGGCGGCACCGGGGCCTCCCGGCCGGGCCGACGGAGACGCGCCATCGCCATGGATCAGACCACTCAGCGAGGCGGAGGATCTGTTCGACGGCCGGGCGGACGCGGCGTTCACCTCCCACCACTGGCCGACCTGGGGCCGCGAGGCCATCGGCGGCTTCCTCGCCGCCCAGCGCGACATCTACACCTACCTGCACGACCAGACCTTGCGGATGCTCAACCAGGGCCCGACCGGGGCGGAGATCGCCGAGGAGATCACCCTGCCCCCGGCGCTGGAGCGGACGTGGTCCGCCCGCGGCTACCACGGCTCGGTCAGCCACAACGTCAAGGCGATCTACCTCTGATCTTGCGCAGTGCCCGGCGGCCGAGGGCGGGGGTGAAGCGCATCCTGACGGCACCTGGCGCAACTTCCACCTCACCGCCGCCATGGAACTGCGCGGCCGGCTCGCCGCCCTCCTCGACGACCCCGACCCCCGGTTCGCCATCGTCACCCCCTGACCGACGCCCCCGCCTCTCTGGACCCGGCACTCGGCCCGGACACCTTCGCGGTGTCCGGGCCGAGGCGCGCAAGGGGGCGGTGCGGCCGCGTCAGCGGGCGGTGCGGCGGGTCTGGGCGTGGTGGCGCAGGGCGTCCTGGGACTCGACGTACTTGACCAGCAGGCGGGCGAACTCCAGCCGGTCGTGCCCGCTCCAGTCGGCGGTGATCTGCTCGAAGGCCGCGCGCTGGTGGCGGCGGAAGCGGTCCATCAGGCCCTCGCCGTCGGGGCTGAGGAGCAGGACCGTGCGCCGGCCGTCCTGCTGGGAGGCAGCCCGGACCAGGTAGCCCGCGGAGATGCAGTCCGACACCATGCGGCTGCCCACCGAGGGGTCGACGCCCAGGTGTTCGGCCACGGCGCCGACCGTCACCTCGCGGCCGCCCTCGTGCGCGGCGTCCTGGACGATCCGCAGGACCAGGGTGCGGCTCAGGTCCTTCTGGGAGATCGGGTCCTCGACGTCCAGGAGCGAGGAGCGCCGCAGCCTCCCGAAGGCCGGCCCGACGGCGTCCAGCAGTTCCTCGTCCGTCCCCGGTTCGCGCTTCGTCGTCATGGCGCCAGCCTACCCGCATAGGTGCCCGAACGCAGACATGTGTTGACACGAAAACGTGTGCAGGACATCATGCATATGTCGCAAGGCACTGAACGGCGCGGATCCGGCTCCCGGAGCGGCTCCCGGATCCGGCCGTTGCCACGAATCCTGCAGATCTCACGAACCTCACGAACGAAGGACTTCCCCATGACCACCACCACCCTCGTCACCGGCGCCCGCGGCAAGGTCGGCCAGGCCGTCGTCGCCCGCCTGCACGCCGCCGGTCGCACCGTCCGCGCCGCCAGCGCCCGACCCGCCGAACTGACCGTCCCCGACGGCGTCGAGACCGCCGAACTCGCCCTGGACCGGCCCGAGACCTTCGAGGCCGCCCTGCGCGGCGTCGGCCAGGTCTTCCTCTACCCGCAGCCCGCCGGCATCCACGAGTTCGTCGAGGCCGCCGAGGCCGCCGGCGTCGAGCACGTCGTGCTGCTCTCCTCGTCCTCCGTCCTCGGCCCCGACGCCGAGAACGACCCGCTCGCCGGCCACAGCCTGCACGTCGAACGCGCCCTCGCCGCCTCCCGGCTGACCTGCACCTTCCTGCGCCCGGACGCCTTCGCCAGCAACTCCCTGGGCTGGGCGTACTTCATCGGCCAGGACCTGCCGATCCAGCTCGCCTATCCCGACGCGCACATCGCGCCGATCCACCCCGAGGACATCGCCGACATCGCCGCCGAGGCGCTGACCGGCACCTCCCTCACCGGCACCGCGCCCACCCTGACCGGCCCCGAGTCGCTCACCTTCCGCGAGCAGCTCGCCCACCTCGCCGACGCCCTCGGCCGGGAGATCCCCATCGAGCGGATCACCCGCGCCGAGGCCGAGCAGCAGATGGGCCGTCACATGCCCGCGCCGATGGTCACCTCGCTGCTCGACCTCTGGGAGGCCGCCGACCACGGCCCGGCCGCCATCCACGACACCACCCGGACCCTGCTCGGCCGCCCCGCCCGCACCTACCGCCAGTGGGCCGACGAGAACACCGCCGCCTTCACCCGCCACTGACCCCGCCCGGCCGGGCCGCACCGCAGCGGCCCGTACTCCCCTCCCTGCGGAAGAACCGCGGCTTCACCTCCGGCCTCGTCCTCGGCCTGATCTTCTACGCCGCCGTCGCGGGACTGCTCCTCGTCCTCTCCCTCTACCTCCAGGACGCCCTGCACCGCACCCCCGCCCAGGCCTCGCTCGGCCTCGCCCCGATCGCCGCCGGCATCATCCGCGGGCTCCGCGGCCGGGGCCGTCCGCAGCCTCGCCGTGGTCGCCGCCGCCGTCCTCGGCTGCTGCGCCCTCGTCCGGTTGCTCCCCCGCCACGCCCCCACCCGCCACCACCGACCCGCAGGAGACACTCCGTGAAGCCCATCGGCTTCTGGCTCAACCGCACCGACCAGGCCCTGACCGCCACCATGAACGCCCTGCTCGCCGAGTACGGCCTCACCCGCCTGGCCTGGCAGGTCCTCAACGTCGTCGCCGACGACCCGCAGGCCACCGACACCACCGTGCGCACCGTCCTGGCCGCCAACGCCTCCCCCGCCGAGCTGACCGCCGCCGTCACCGCCGTGCTCACCGACGGCTGGGCCACCCGCCCCGCCCCCGAGCACCTCGTCCTCACCGACGCCGGCCGCACCCGCCTCGCCCTGGTCGGCGAACGCGTCGCCGCCTTCCGCCAGGCCTCCACCGCGGGCATCACCCCCGAGGAGTACCGCACCGCCGTCAGCGTCCTGGAACGCATGACCCGCAACCTGACCGCCGGCCAGGACCACTGAGCCGCGCTCAGCCCCGGCACGGCCGGGCCGGGCCACGGAACGGGCACCGGCACCCCGGCCCTGGTGCTCCCGCCGGAGCACGAGGGCCTTGCGACTCCGCGGGTCGCCCCTTCGGACCGGGCCCGTGTGTCGCCGTGCAGGGGCTGCTACGGAGTCCGGGAGTCGAGGGCCGCGGTGATGACCCTGAGCGTGGGGCGGTACTTCACCGTAGTGGCCAGACGGCTGAGCTCGGCACAGGCGTCCTCGTCACCGAGTTGGGTCAGGGCGTGCACGGCGGCACTGGCCGTCTTCGGTGATCGCGGACCGATGCCGGGCAGGCGGATCAGGGCCGCTTCCACCAGTTCGGCCAAGGCAACCGCGGACTGCGGATGAGCCGGGGTGAGCGCAAGGAGCGCCGCAAGGCCCTGAAGGGCGCGAGCGTTGAAGGGGTCGAGTTCGAGCTGGGCGGTACCAGCGCGGTGATGCGAGTTCACCGGCACGGTACGGGGCTCACCGGCCAGGGAGAGCCAGGAGGTCAGCGCAGTGCGGGCACGCTCGGGTCCCACCTGCGCCAGCAGTTCGCGTCCACGGCGCTGCCACTTGCCTGTGGGGCGGGAACCGGCGGCAGTCAGCGCGTGGGCGATCAGCGCAGGCCACGCGGGTTCGGCCCCGGCCAGATCCGCGATGACACGCTCGGCCCACGGCTCGCCGGGGTTGAGGACGGGTTCCACGATCGTCGTGGCGAGGGCGGGGAGTTCACCGGGTGTCTCGGAAGTCAGCGCGGTCCGGCGGACGGTGGCGACCACCGGATCGGGCAGTGTCCGCCCCGCTGCCTGCTCCACCTTGACCAGGCAGGTCAGCCGCCAGCCCTCCCACAGGGTCATCTCCCCGGCAGCCTTGGCCATCAAAGGCTCACGCCAGGCAGCCAGGTGATCGGCGGAAAGCCCGTGCGCCACCAGAACGATAAGTGCGGCAAGGCCCGGGCAGCGACCCGGTCGGTGCACGGCCGTCTCCTCCAGCCCGTCGGTCATCAGCCGCAGCAGCAGGACCCGGGTGGATGTGGGCATCCCCCGCAGCACGCCGATCAGCTCACCGCCGTCGAAGCTCCAGTCACCATCGATGTCCGCACACAGCTGGTAGAGGTTGCGGTCCAGGCCCTTCACATCGCCCACGACCGCGAGTTCCCGGACCCTTGCAGCCTTCGCCACCCGCGTCACCCGTTCGTCCTCCTGCAACACGGCTGCCCCTCCACAGAATGCACCTCACCTCGACGCTCCACGACACTAGGCGCGGCCACCGACATCGAGCTTCGCCGCTGCGCCGGACCTGCCCTTCTCCACCCCGGGGTTCATCTCTCCGGAGTCCCCCACGGAAGTCGCTCCCACGCCGTCAGGGAGACGTGGAACGGTCCCGTGCTCACACAGGTCGACACATCTGCCGCGGCGATCGCCGTCGCCGTCGAGCGACTCCCCGGATTCTTCGGCCCGGACACGACGGTGGCCTGATCGGACCGGTTCCTCTTGTCGGTGTCGTGGCGCGCGCCGCATGCCGGCGCCGCTCGGCCAGGTCACCGGTTCTTCGCCCGGCCCGGGCGGCGGTCGAGCCCGGCGTCCGGCTGCCGGAGGTGCCCTTCTTCGCGGTTCCCGGCCGAAGTGGCGGGGCCGCCGGTGCAACCGATGGCCGTGTGTTCCCAGATGACGATGTCCGCGGCCCGCAGGGGGCTGAGGGGGCGGCCGTCCGGGGTGGTGATGGGGGCGGCCAGGTCGGTCAGCCAGGTGCGGTGGCGGCGCAGGTCGTTCTGGAGCAGCGGCCAGAGGGTGCGGGGCGTGTCCCTGTAGGCGCCGGTGGGTGGGGTCAGGCCGGTGTAGAAGCGGTGGATGCTGCGGTCGAAGATCGGGACGAGGCGGGGCCGCTTGCGGTGGAGGATCTTGGTGACCGCAACGGCCTTCACGCCGGCCACGTCCCGGCTCGCGGCCAGGGCCCGGTCCACCAGGGCCCACGGGCCGGTGGGGTCGTCGAGCACGGGGTCATGGCCTGCGGGGACCAGATCGAGGTCGAGGAAGTCGGCCGTGGCGCAGGCCTCGTCGTCCAGGACGTCCTGCATCGCGCGCAGCAGGCGGGCGCCCGGGCCGTCGGGCTGGAAGAGGGGGATGACCTGGCGGTGGCCGAGTGGGACGCTGAGCAGGGCCGGGGCGAGGCAGTCCACCGGTTCCAGCGCCGCGGGGTCGCCCTGGCGGTCGTACGCCGCGAAGGCCCGCCGGCCGTGGGGGTCGGTGTAGTCGCGCAGGTGGCGCTGGGCGCAGGTGTGCAGTGCCGCGATGCCCGGCATGCGGTCCTCCCCCGGGGGTCGGTCTGGGCCCGGGCCCGTGCGGCCCGGGCCTCTGCTGTATCACGCGGGCCGGGGGTGGTGATCCGTTCGCCGGGATCTACGAGGGGGCGCGGGTCAGTTCGCACCTCCCGTCGGTGCAGGAGCGACGCAGCCGGCCGGCCGAGACGGTCTCGGCGAGGCCGATCGCCCAGCACATCGGGCAGCCGCGCAGGGCGATGAGGCCGGCCGGGGCGAGGAGCAGGCTCGCCGGGCCGGTGACCGGCAGCAGGGCCAGGGAGGCGATGAGCGCGCCGAACCCGACGGCGCCGCGGGCCAGGTGCCGCGGGACGGTGGCACTGGCGAAGCCGCCGCGCTTCGGCGCCTTGGTGGTGGGGTGGGGTGTCATCGGTTCCCCTCGCTCCGGGCGGTCGGTCCGGGCGGTTCTTCGCGCAGGGCCTCGCGTACCGTCGAACGGGCGCGGTGCAGGCGGGACTTCATCGCGGCGGTGCTCAGGCCGAGCCGGTCGGCGACGGTGCGGCCGGGCAGGCCCTGGATGTCCCGCATGACCAGGACCTGCCGCTGGTCGGCGGGCAGGGCGGCGACGGCAGCGGCGACGCGTTCGGCTTCCAGGCGCAGCAGGACGTCCTCCTCGGCGGAGCGCGTGGTGGCGCCGGGCCGGCCGTCGAACCGGCCGGATGCGTCGACCTGGTCCGGGTCGGTGGCGGCCGGGGGGCGGTGGAGCAGGCCGCGGGTGCGGCGCAGGCACTCGTTGCGCACGATGCGGAACATCCAGGACGCCAGTGCCCCGGAGGCGCGCAGCATGCCGATCTTGCGGTAGAGGATGATCAGCGCTTCCTGGGCGGCGTCCTCGGCGTCCTGGGGTGTGGCGCACAGCGAGTGGGCGAAGCGCTGCACGTGGGGGTGGGAGCCGTGGACGAGGGCGGTGAGTGCCTCGGTGTCGCCGCGTTGGGCCGCGTCGACCAGGGTGGCGCCGGGCCAGCTGTGGTCAGCCACGCTGACGCCTCCGGCGGCGCAGCAGCGTGACGGTGCACGCGCACAGCAGCAGGGCGCCGGCTGCGACGGCGATGACGACGGCGGTCATGGGGGTCTCCTCCCGGTGGGGTGCGTGGCGGACGCGGTCGTCCGCACGGCTACGGCTATGAGAGGCACGGCGGGCGCGAAAGGATTCACCCGGGTCGGTGCCTGTGGGCGGTGTCGGCCAACGCGTGGGGTCGATCGTATGAACATCGACTGAACCGGATTCAGGGGGCCCTGCCCGACTGCTTAAGCTGCGGCCGTCAGTCTTGATCACTCCAGTCGGAGAGACCCCACCATGCTCATCCTGTCCCTGCTGTTCCTGGCCGTCGGCGTCGTGCTGCTGATACTGCGGTGGCGCAAGGTCGGTTCCTGGCCGGTCACCCTGGGCGGCATCGTCGCCGGCGTCCTCGGGCTGCTGCTGGGGCTCACGACCTTCGTGCACGTGGTCGAGCCGACCGAGGTGGCGGTGCCCACCAGCCTCGGGAAGGTCGGCACCACCTGGCAGCCGGGGCTGCACTTCAAGTCGCCGCTGACCGACGTGACCACCTTCTCGACCCGTCCGGTCGATCTCGACCTGACCGGTGACTCCACCGTGGAGGTCCGTTCCTCCGAGGGCGGGGTGCTGTTCGCCGACCTCACGGTGAAGTGGTCGATCGACCCGCAGCACACCGTCGAGCTGTTCAAGCTGGCCGGCAGCGCGGAGGCCGTCCAGCAGCGGCTGGTCTACTCGGACAGCCGGGAGATCGTCCGCAACGTCTTCGCCCGTCACACCAGCGTCGAGGGCTACAGCTCGCAGCGGGAGGCGATCAGCTCGGAGATCGACAAGCTGATCACCGCCCGCCTCGCCCCGCGCGGGATCCTGGTCAACGGCGTCAACCTGCGCAACGTCCGGCCGAGCGACGGCCTGCAGAAGGCCATCGACCAGAAGATCGCGCAGGACCAGTCCACCGCCCAGGCAGAGGCGGCCGTGCGCACGGCCAAGGCCGAGGCGGAGAAGCGCAAGATCGAGGCCGAGAGCACCGCGGCCGCCAACGCCGCGATCGCGAACTCGCTCACCGACAAGATCCTGCTGAGCCAGTGCATCGAGGCGTTCAAGGCCGCGGCGGAGAAGAATCCCGTCTACGCCAGCCCGTGCGGGGCCAATGGCACGCCGGTCATCGTGGACGGCACCAAGCGCTGAGACTGCCCGGGCGGCGGACTGTGGGGGCTCAGGCCTGCGGGGTCTCGGCCCGGCCGTCGCCGGACGGTCCGTCGGCCGGGTCGTCCTGGTCGGCGGCGGCGCGCACCAGGTCGGGCAGCAGGTCCGCCACCGCCGCGGTCAGCGCGCCCAGCGCCCGGCCGTCGGGCAGCGGGTGCCACAGCAGGCACACCTCGGCGTCGAGGAAGGACACCGCCGGCGCCCCGACGGCCAGCAGCCGCTCCTCCAGCCCCCCGCGCAGCAGCGCCTCCTCCAGGCCGGCGGTGTCCTGGCCGCGCGGCCCGTAGACCAGGCCCTGCGGCCACCGGATCTGCTGCGCCGCGCTGCTCCAGTCGCGCTCCAGCGCGGCCCGCGGCAGCGGCTGGGCCAGCTTGGTGCAGACGGCCAGCCAGAGGTCCACGTCGCCGTCCAGCTGCTTGATCAGGATCGAGACCGTGGCTTCCTTGCCCGTGAGCGGCCCGGTCAGCGTGAGCGGCCCGCTCGCCGTCTCGCTCGCGCGGGTCTGGGCGGTCAGCCAGGGGAAGTGCGCCAGGTGGCCCTCCCAGCGGGGCGACTTCGGGGGGTGCGGGCGCCAGCCCGGCTGCTCCGCCAGCCCCTTGATCCCCGTGCCCACCCGCGTGGCCCCCACGGCCTTCCTGGTGCCGCGCGCCGCCATGACCACCGCCACGACGAAGGTCAGCCCACAGCCCAGCAGGAACAGCATGCCACCGATCATCGGATCTCCCCCGGGCTTCCCCCGCCCAGCAAGGCGCGGTGTGTGATCGTCCGTCATACGGCTACCGGTTGAGGGGACACCTGGAGTACGCCCGCCGGTTCCGCCTCCCCCCGACCGATTCGCAGGCGGCGCGGTCGCGCACGTCCGGGGTGCGTGGGGGCGGTCGTGGGAGGTTTTACCAAACGGTCGACCAAGTGCCGTCCCGGCTCGGGTAGCTTCCAGGTATCCATTGATCGCGCTGCGGGCGCCGTGCCTTTCCGGGCAGGGGCTGCCCGCTGAAGGGGCATGCCGTGAATCTGGTCAACGTGTTCGAGGCGGCGTCCGCGCTGCCGACGTCGTGGAACTCGCGTCTGCTGGGGCAGGTGGGCACGGCCGGCGTGAAGGTGCTGCGCATGGACGGGGAGCCGGTGGCGGACGAGGTCCATGCTGCGACGGAGGTGCTGTTCGTGGTCGAGGGCCGGCTGGAGCTGCTCGTGGACGGTGCGGAGGTGACGGTGGGTCCGGGCGAGATGTACTGGGTGGCGGCCGGCACGCACCACGCCGTCCGGCCGGGCAGCCGGGGCACGCTGGTGATCGTGGAGGTCCCCGAGGAGTAGGGCGCTCAGGCGGACCGGGCGGCGCCGTCGTCGGTGGTGCGCCCGCGGTGGAGCAGGTAGAGGCCGGAGGCGGCGGCGAGGACGGCCATGCAGGCGGCGAAGACGAGGCCGGCGTCGGCCAGGCCGAGCGGTTCGCTGAGCAGGCCGACGCCGATGACCGGGATCGAGATGCCGAAGTAGGCGACGACGAACAGCGCGGACAGGGCGCCGCCGCGGTGTTCGGCGGGGGCTGCCGCGGCGACCTCGCCGACCGCGCCGCGCAGTCCCATGCCCTGGCCGGCGCCGCCCACCAGGGCGCTGAGGACGAGCGGTGCCAGGGTCGTCCAGGCGAGGGAGGCGGCCAGCAGGGCGAGTCCTGCGATCAGGACGAGGCAGCCCAGCGGGATGGCCCGCGCGGTGCCGAGCCGGGGCACCAGGAGCTGTCCCAGGGTGGAGGCGAAGAAGGCGGTGAAGACGATGAGGCCGACGACGGCGCGGTTGTCGATGCCCAGGTCCTCGGCCAGGAACGCCGGGCTGACCGAGGTGAACACCCCCAGCAGTGCGAAGCCGGCGAACGCGGCGATCCCCGCCGGGACGAACACCCCGCGCACCTCGGGCGGCAGGGTGGGGCGGTGCGGGCGGGCCGTGCGCAGCGGCCGGGCGCCCCGGACGGTCTCGGGCAGGAACCAGGTGACGGTGAAGGAGGCGGCGAGCAGCACCAGGTGGACGACGAAGGGCAGGACGAGCGGGTCGGCTGCGTACTCGGCAAGGATGCCGGACAGCAGGGGTCCGAGGCCCAGGCCGCCCATGTTGGCGGCGGTGGCGACGAAGGCGGCGCGGGAGCGGCGGTCGGGCGGGGCGAGTTCGAGGATGTAGGCGGTGGCGGTGCCGGTGAACAGGCCCGCCGACAGGCCGGACAGCAGGCGGCCCAGGCAGAGCAGGGGCAGGCCCTGTTCGGCGAGGAAGGCGACGGCGCTGGCGGCGGCGAGGGCCAGTCCGCAGAGCAGGACGGGGCGGCGTCCGACGGAGTCGGAGACGTTGCCGACGAGGAGCAGGACGCCGATCACGCCGAAGGCGTAGATGGCGAAGACGACCGTCACCATCAGTTCGGAGAAGCCGATCTCCTCCTGGTAGAGGCCGTAGAGGGGGGTCGGCAGGGTGGTGCCGGCCATGCAGACGGCGAAGGCGGCGGCGGCCCCGAGGTAGCCCCGGCGGGGGCGGTGGGGCTGCTGGGGCCGGTGGTCGGTCATCCGCCCACGGTAGGCACCGGCCCCGGGTGGGGGTGGTCCGGGCGGGGCCCGGCTCCGCCGGATGGCGGCGGCCTGCCACCTGCCCAGGGGGCGGCGGGGCGGGTGTGGCGGGGGGCCGGGCGGGGCTCCTCGCTTCCCCAAGGATGGCGCCGGCCGGCTCGACGCTGTATCGGCCGGTGTACACGAGCTCTCCGCTCCAGGGCCGGTTGTTAGCCTGCGCGGATGGGACTGGACATCACTGTGGTCATGGCCGACTGGGCGCACCTGGCGCGGATACCGGCGGGCGAGCGCCTGGAGGCCGTGGAGGACGCGGTGTTCCCGGACTTCTGCTGCGAGCGCTGCGAGGACGCCGACTACGCGGTGGAGGGCGGCTGGGTCTGGCGGCCGCAGCCGTCGCCGTGGTGCGCCGAGTACCGGTTCTTCACCACCACCGGCTCCTACAGCTGGCACTTCCACCTGGCCAACGCCTGGGAGGACATGCGGCCGTCGGCCGCCCCCGACCTGCGGGAGGCACTGGACTGCCTCCTGAGCGGCCTGTTCTGGGACGGCCCGTATGACCCGGCTGCGGCGGAGGACGAGGACGACGACTCCCCCGCGCCGGCGCGCGGCTTCCCCGAGGACCTGGTCCCGTGGCGGCCCGATGTCCTGCTGCTGCGCGCTCCTGACGAGGTGCCGGCCCTGGCTCGCGCCTGGCAGACGGCGGCGCCGCGCCTGGAGGAGTTGCACGACCCGTTCGACACCGAGGCCGCCCAGTGGCCCGCCCGCCCCGCCACCTTCGACGCAGCCGTCGCCCTGCTGCACGAGTGGGGCGAGATCGTCACCCGGGCCGGGGAGCGAGGCTGGGGCCTGATCGGCCTGCGGTAGCGCTCGCACCCAGGTGGGACGAGCGCCGGCACGCGTTCAGGTCGCCCCGGCCTGCACCGGCTACCCCCGGACGAACGGCTCGTCGAAGCCGCTCCTACCGGTGAGCTGCAGCCGCTCCTGCCCTTGGCGCTTGAAGAACTGGAAGTACCTCTCACACTTCAGATCGCCGGTGACGGAGACCAGCACGACGTCCGCGCCGTGCCCGGCGTCATCCATCGCCCCGTGCCGCCAGATGCCGGTGAACGCCACTGCCTTGGCCGACGCCTTTCCGCCACATGCAGCAGGCGGCAGACTCACCTGCCCGAGGGTGCCGTCGTCCAGGAACTGGATCGACCCGACACTCGACTTCCAGGCCCCGACCATCGGCGCGTCGCCCTCCTCCACCTCCCTGCACGAAACCGCCAGCGGCAGAGCGCAAACCAGCACGACCGCCAGGGCACGCACCCCTCCACGCACCCGCATCCGCCCAGACCTCATGAGCCCCCCGATCACCCGATACCCCGCAGCCCAACGTCCCACCGCTCTCGCACAGGCTATGTCAGCCTCGGATTCCCCTGGCCTGACTGTCCCGGACGCCCCCGGGGAAAGGCGCACCCCGCTTCGCCAGCCCCAAGTACCTCCCCAGGACCGCCCTGGCCTCTCGCCGCTCCAAGCTCACGACTACTCACATGCGCCCGACGGGTACAGGACCCAGATCGCGGCCAGAGCCACCGCCAGGACTCCCACCACGATCATTGCGAATCCGGCGAGTCCAGGGTCGCGGAACCTGGACAGCACACCGGACCGAGAAGTCACGAAAGCCAACAGGTACCCCGCCCCCAACTGCGTGACGAAGAGGGCGGGCGTCAGAAGCCCAAGTGCGAAGCTGCCGCCGGCGTCCAGGCCGCCCACGCATGCGGCCGACGGGCCGGACAGCACGGAGGCGGCCCACAGCGAGGCCCCTGCGGAGACTCCGACACTGCCTACAACGCCCCTCACCGACACCCGTTGATCCCTTCCCGCGCCGCCCCTTGCGCCGCACTCAAGGTCGCGGCTGAGGGTCACTCGTCAGAGCAACCCATCGGACGACGCCGTGACCGGTCCGGCGGGTTGCAACTCACAGGTCTCCCGCCACCTCGGCCGGATTTGACCTCATGAGCCCACATTCAGGATTCGAGATAGATTCTGAAATTGAATTCGTGATGTCGGCCTGAGGGTGGTCAGCCGTCCATGATCAGGCCGGTGGCGGCGAGGCATCCGTCGATGAGGCGGGGTCGGTACTGGATCTGCTTAAGGCTTCGCTTCACGGCTCGGGCGAGCTGGTCGAGGTTGGCGGCGGCGAGGTTGCCGATGGTGCGCTTGACCAGCGACCAGATGCCCTCCTGCGGGTTGAGGTCTGGTGCGTACGAAGGGAGTTGGAAGACGGTCAGCCACTCCTTGCTCGCCTCGATGAACTCCTGCATCGGCGGCATCAGGTGGGCGCGCAGGTTGTCCCACACCAGCACGATCGGACCGCCGAGCTGGATGTGCGCGCGGATGAGCAGGTCCCGGTAGTCCTGCCAGGTCAAGCCCTTCTTCTCGGCCTTGCGGCCCCGGTAGACGTGGAAGCTGTAGAACATTCGGGAGCGTTGGCCCGGTTTGTAGCAACTCAGCCCCGCCATGGAGACCCGACCGGCTCCCCGGCCGCGCACGCGCACGACCGGCGTGCAGCCCACCCGGCCCCAGGTCCTGGCGCGCGGCGGCCTCATCGACTGCCCGGCTTCGTCCTCGAAGACAAGCCAGGCCCCGCGGGCCGCCGCGGCGCTTCTACCCGCGGCCATGTGTCCTTCTTCCACAGCTCCACGGCCGAGTCGTCGCGTTCGATGGCCCGGCGGGCGGGCTGCTGCCAGGACCAGCCGTGCCGCTTGAGCAGGACCCACGTGCCCTCCACCGTGTACGACACGTGGAACAGCCGGCCGACCAACGTCTTCACCCGCGCCAGGGTCCACCGCTGGTCCTCCCAGCCATGAGCCAGCGGCCCGCGTTCCAACTCCCGCTCCAACCGCGCCACCTGGGCATCGGAAAGCTTCGGCCGACCGGGCGAGCCCTTCGAGGCGACTCCTGCCGTACCGCCCTCGCGCCACAGCCGGCGCCAGCGCTCCACCGAACGCACGCTCACCCGCAACGCCACCGCGACGTCCCTGTTCTTCTCCCCGCCCTCGAAGCGTTCCACGGCCTGCCGCCGGATCCGCTCCCGCGCGGCCCTCTCGGCGTCGGTCAAACCGCCGCCCTGCGCATACCTCACAGCACACGACTACCGGGATCGACCCTCCACCAGCAGGCGAACGCTACGGCTTCACCCATCCGAGCGACATCACGAATTCAAGCTCAGTTGCAACGATGGAATCTTCCAGACATCGAGCCACGGGGCTCGTAGGGAATCTCGGCATACTTCACCAGGGCATACCGCCTTTCACTAAACAGACTTGACGACACCTGGGAGTAGAACTCCTCGCGGTGGCCTCGTTCGCTCACAACTGTGAAGTCCATGTCGCCGGGTTGTTCACCCTCGATCGAATCGATGATTCCCGCGATGACCTTGACAATCCCCTGCTTGTCTTCGTCTCGATCCAGGGACGAACCGCCCCCGATGGTCCATGGCTCACCGACGTCCGGCGCAAGTTCGAGGCCGGTCGCATCAAGTGTCCTGCACGCCACAGCCAGCTCGGAGGCGTGACAGTAGATCAGGCTCATCGACTTAGTCATTCCCCCCACCTCAAGAATCACGCAGCGACTCCACGCTCCTGCGTCCTGATTACCGTCCGGGACCTTGGCCTCATGTCTCGACAGCCCGCCGAGGCGAGCAGACGAAGAGTCACCCGGAACACGTGTTCCTATCCGGGCGACCACCTGGAAGCATCCCCCTCATGACACCTCGCTCTCGGACACCTGTCGCTGCAGCCACCACGCTGGCTGCAGCCTCAGCCATAGCCATGGCCACATGGATCTACGATTTCAGCCCCGCCGATGGCCCTGGCTCCGGATCAGCCGCCCACGCATCATCCACCAAAGCTCCCATGACAGGCACAACGTGGTCCGCGCCGGATCCCGAGACGCTCTCCAGGCTGACCTCGACCCTCAGGCAGATCTACCCGGAGCTGGGCGACCACAGCACCGGCATCAAGGCACAGCATGTCTGCGTCGAGATTCAGAAGGGATCAGACGAACGAACGGTGATGGGCACGGCCCTGTCCTCCTTCGCAGGAGACGGCAGCTTCGCCCTCAGCGACGACCAGGTGGCACGGATCGTCGCCGCACTCCAGGAGACCGTCTGTCCGCAGCCGCAGCCTTGAAGGTAGGGAGGGACCGATATCCGCGCCAAGCCACCACCCAGTAACCGCCCGCCCCGGGGCAGCGGGACGGGCGAGGTGAATGCGCGGCGGGGGCCCGATCGACCCGATCCGGGTGAGCCCGGACGAGGTATCGTCACCACTTCGGCCGGATGATGACGGCGCAGGCTACCGCCCGCAGTTGGCAACGGGTGACCCAAACGCCGCACGAGGCGACCGGGGAAAGCGAACCTCCCCTCGCCGTCCGACAATTGAAACCCTACGGCTTGCCTGCCAGAACGTATACCGCCATCAAGCCGGGATCGGCATAGTCGACTGTGACCTTGTGGCTCGGGCTCTTCATGTCATCATCCTTCGCGGGCGCCATGATCCCCTTCAGTAGGTGCGCGGAATCAATGGACCATCCAGTCATCTCAAGGTCATTTGAAGTGAATGCAATGACACCGGCAGTCATGCTTTCCTCGCCGATCCCAAGACTGGAGAGGAAGGAACCCAGACCATCCCTTCCAGTCTTGAACGTCACCCAGAGATCGCCACCACCCTCTACCTGAAGATGGCCGTAGGAGACGTTCGTCGCACTTTCAGGAACGGAAATTCCGAAGCGCTTCTGCAGCTCAGGACCAGGAGCCCCGTTGATCGATGGCTCAGCCTTCCGAGCAGGCACCGAGGAAGCGACAGAGGGCGCAGCCCCGGGACCGCTCTCCGCGCCGCCGCACGATGCAACTGCCAGTATCGAGCCGCCCAGCAGACATGCGAGTGCGATCTTCACCGTCGGCCTCACCCAGGAGCTCCCTTGCATCACCGAGGAACCAACCACGTCGAAGTCCCTGACCAGCCCAACGTGTTGACATGGGCCATCTCCGACTGACGCATACTGATCCATAGCTTGCGTACATTGCCACAACCTGACCACCGACAACAAGATCAAGATCGCGGGCTCGGACCGCTGCGTCGCCACCAATGACAAGCGGCAGGCAAACGGCATCAAGACGTCCGTCCAGGTCTGCGCCAACGACGTCGCCCAGACCCGGTGCGCCAATACGATGGGGTGCTCTACAACCCGGTCTCCGACAGTTTCAGGGCGGACTTGACCGCCGGGGCGAGGCCGTCCAGGTCCTGAGGTACCGGGACGCGCAGCAGCAGGCGCTGCTTGCGGTCGGCGAGGAGCAGTTCGACACCCGAGGCCGCCCAGTGGCCCGCCCGCCCCGCCACCTTCGACGCAGCCCTGCTGCACGAGTGGGGCGAGATCGTCCCCCGGGCCGGGGAGCGGGGCTGGGGCCTGATCGGCCTCCGATAGCACTCACGCCCAGGCGGGACGCGCGCCGGCACGTGCCCAGTGTGGGCGTCACCCGGTCTACACGGCGATCAATGCCGAGGTGCAGTCTGAGGACCCGCATGTCACTGGCCGGGCGCTCACCCATCTCCGACGTAATGTCGACACGTTCGGAGCAGGACCGCACGGGCGGCGGCATCCGCATCAACGGCGTTGGTCTTGCTGCATTTGCGGCGTATGGCGCGATCGAGCTGGTTTACCTCGACGATCTGGATATTCTCCCGGCGCAGGTACCGCGCCTGGGCCGCGCCATAGGAACCGATGCACTCCACCCAAGCTTACCAAGAAATGTCGAAGAATGCCGAAGGAGATTGCCCAGGAGAGAAATTTGCGGTATCCGGCGGCGATTTCCGGGAACTCCTGACAAGCCAGGAGTGCGCCAAGCACAGTGATCACCGCGGCGACATCCGCGTCCTTGCGGGCGTCCACCCCAAGGGCCACATCCTCCGTCGCTGATCCACCTGGGGCATGTTGGTGTCAACACATACGCACCGTGAGCTTGGCCGGAATTCCGGCCAAGCTCACGGACACTCCTACACAATTCACTTATTTCGAAATCGCTCGCCAGTTCACACCAGGCCAAGGACCTCGCTACTCCACCCCAGAGCCTGTGGAGAATGCCACATTGGACGCCCACCGCTAACAGCGAGACCACGCCCTTCGGAAAATGCATCACGATACAATTCCCCGAGAGCGAGAATTCGCCGAATCAGAGACCTCGCCTCCTCATGGAGCCCTCGACTAACTAGGAACTCCAGCAGATCTTGCCCAAACCCAGTGGGCCGCAGGAGCGCACCTGGCACAGCTTCGGCCAAATTCTCGGGATCCCCCGAAGAGCTGAACCACGGCAATGCAACCTCCTTTGTGTGCTCACACAGACTATCGACGGCAGAAATCCTATTTGCGGAAATAGTGACGATTGCCTTGGCTTCCCGAGAGATGTCAAGGAAGCTGACAGCGCAGACAATTCCACCCACAGAGTCGGGGCGCTCAACCGTGAGACCTGGATTAGACTTCCTCCACGCTTCAAGCTCCCTATCGAAGACCTCCAGACCAACAACGCTGAACTCGATCAGCTTCCCAGACCTATTCCAGCGGCTACCTTCGAGTCGAATCCGCTCAAGTCGACCATCAAGTCGACGCTCCAAGCTGGTTCGCCCCCCAAGCCACCGGAATCCCTCCTGCTCCAGCCGATACGCCATCCACTCGCCGGCAGCCAGAATGACTTCCTTGGGGCTTTCAAGTTCGATCAACCTTTCAGCCAGGCATGCTGTCGAACGCGCCTGCTCATTGGTAGCCATGACCCTCATTATGCCGCATCCAACGATCCACACACAGAGCCAGTCCAGCTGGCCGCATCAAATGGGCCTAGAGTGTCGCAACACTCCAGGCCCATTTTCCCATCACGGATTACATACGCCACACTGCCAGTGGTCGATTTCCAACGGCATCTTCACCATACTTCCCTTCTTCAATCCATACTGTTCAAGCTTGCTCGTATTAAGGATTGCCCCACCCTTAATTAGCTCCGGATATCCGACGTCTTGATGACCCGTCACCGTCGCCCCACCCACCTTGGATTCAACGGCAACCCATTCACCACTCGGATTTCGCGCCACAAAGTCCGCAATGAAGACATCGCCATTGCTATTAATGAATCGCACCTGCGGGGTGATATCTGTGTATCCACCCTTCTGAAGGCGATCAAGCGATGCCGCTTCACCAATTGCACCGTGCGGAACCCCATCCACAGGGCATTCTCCGACATTGTGCACCAGTACTGGCGCATTTCCAGCCATTACGTAGTACGTGTGGAAATCTGCGACTGTGAGGTTGTAAGTAAGTGCCTTCTGATGGTAGCTCCGCACACCCGTGGCGGTCACTGACTTACCATCAGGCTGTCGCAGCTCCTCACCCACACGAAGCGAGCTGGCTTCTGTCCAGCGTTCAGCAGCCAAACTCCAAAACGGGTGGTGCCACGTGGTCGTAAGAGTCGCGTCTTGGGCCGACTCCGACGACGTTGACGCCTGACCTTCTCGAATAGAAAGGTCAGTGAAGTCTTCGTCGTCAGGCGTCATGACGACGGCTGTCACGACCTTGGCATCGGTGACCCCTGTCTGAGGATCAGTTGCGAGTACCTCGTCACCAACCTCCACCTGTTCGATTGGCTTCTGATCACCATTGGCCATCAACACGAGGGTGCTGGCGGTGAAGCTCCTACACAGGCGCGCGCGCGCCTTCGCCGAGAGGCCCATGAGCTCACCGGGTCGGCCACCGCGGGCGGCAAGGCCCGCGAATGAGCTGCCGACGGCATTGGCGGCCTTCTCCATCGGGGAGAAGCCGAAGGGTGTAATGAGGGGGTCGCCGGATGCTCCGTGCCCGGTTATCTGACCTTCGAGGTGGCAGTCGATGAAGAGACAGTAGTGCGCGCGGAAGAAGTCGGCCTCTTCCTCGGTGGCGCCGTATTCCCACATCTGCAGCGCAGCCCAGTCGATGGTGGTTGTGCCCGAGTTGTATTTCCGGATTACACGGCTGAGCTCGGCCTGAGTGGTGCTCTTGGCATCTCTGACTACGTCCTGGTGCTGTGCCATCTCCGCGGTCCTCAGGAAGGAACGCATGGTGCGATCTTCAAGAGAAGGGCAGGAGTTGTCGTGCCTGCAGTCGTGTGCGCCGTACCCGGTGCCGCTGTCGTTGTCGAGGTAGGACGGAGCCTGAACAGGAGGTCCCCAGGGGGCATCGTGGCCCCCGCAGAACATTCCCTCGCACAGCAGACCCGTCGGATCAGAACCGTTGATCGGGTCGTTGTTGCTGTACGCGTAGCCGTTCCACTGCTGAGGACTTGCCGGGTCGAGGATCGGGTCAGGGCTGATGAAACGGCCGGTGGTGGGCTCGTATTGACGGGCGCCGAGGTTGGTGAGGCCTGTGGTGTCGTCCTTGCTGCCGCCGACGAACCCCTTGGTGCCGGCCCAGGCCGAGGCCGCGGGCTGAGTGCCGCGGGGGCTGCCGAACGGGTCGGTGGGCCGCCTGGTGACCGTCATGGCGGTGTCAGTGCCGATCTGGACACCGTTGGTGCCATGGGGATCGGCGGCCTGGATGAGGACGGTGCCGCCGCCGATGGGGGCGGTGACGCGGGTGTAGGTGAGGCCTCCGGAGGCGCCGACGGAACGGACGTTGCTCATCGAGCCGCTGGCCGTGTCGAGGGTGAGCTCGTCGGTGGGCAGGTTGAGCGTGGTCTTGCCGGGGTTTCGGCGGATGAGCTGATTGCCGTCGGCGTCGTACAGGTAGGTGGTGGCGCCGGCCTGGCCGGTCTTGGTGAGGGATTCGAGCTTGTCCTCGCCGTTCCAGGTCAGCGTGGTGGTACCGCCGGTGTCGGTCATGGCGGTGGTGTTGCCGTTCGCGTCGTACTGGTAGCCGACGGCCTTTGTTCCTCCCGAGGTCTTGGTGCTGGAGGTGAGCAGGGCGTGGGGACCACCGGTGCCACCGCCCGTGTTGGGGGCGCCGGTGGGAGTGTTGACGCTCTTGTTGGCACCGAAGGTCTGGGTGGTGACGGTGTCTTTGCTGGTGTTGCCGGTGATGTCGTGCTGGACCAGGCCGGTGCGGTTGCCGCTGGCGTCGTAGTTGTAGGTGTTCCAGTAGGGCGCCGGGCCGCCGACCGTGCGGCCGCCGGGGCCGGTGATGGCCGGGCCGCCTCCGTTGGTGCAGCCGCCGATGCCGGGGACGGTGGTGGAGCTGCCGGTGCCGTGGACGGTTCCGGAGGAGTCGGTCCAGTCGGCGGTGGTGTAGGTGGTGCCGGTGTCGGTCCAGGCGTTGGTCAGTCGGCCGAGGTGGTCGTAGGTGAAGCACTGCAGGTCCCGGTCGCGGGCGTCCTGCAGGTCGGTGACCGAGGTGATCCGCCCGGAGACGGTGTAGGTGTAGCTGGTCTGGTCTGCCGAGACGGTGCCGTTCTGGCGGTCGAGGAACGAGTTGATGACCCGTCCGGTCGCCCAGTCGTACTGCTGGGTGGAGACGACCTGGCTGCCGTAGTCGCCGACGGTGGTGCGGGTCACCCGGCCGAGGGCGTCGTAGTCCCGCTGCGCGACGATCTGCTGCGTGTAGTTGCTGTCGACCGTCGTCGGAAGACCGGTGTCCGTGTAGGCGTAGCCGATCGTCTCGGCGGGCAGTCCACCGGCGGCCGGGATCCGCATCTCCTTGAGTGAGCCGAGGACGGCGCTGTAGGTGTTCTTGGTGGTGTAGGTGCCTGCCAGGGCGCCTTCGGCGGTGGGAATGGTTACAGAGGTTCCACGTGGGCGGTAGGCGGTGTCATAGCTGGTGACGGCCGTGGTGTAGGCGGCTCCGCCTGCTCCTCCGACATACCGGGTGGAGGAGGTCAGGTGTTCCTTGACGAGGGTGTCGTAGGTCCAGCCTGCGAGCTGGTTCGCCGGGGCGACGCTGCCGTTGTACTGGCCTGTCTTGCGGCCGAGCAGATCGTAGCTGTAGGCGAGGGTGTTGCCCTTGGCCCCGACGGTGTGGTCGATTCGCGAGTTCGCGTCGTAGAACGTCTTCGTTGTTCCGGCGTCCGGGTCACTGGAGGTGGTTCGGCGGCCGCGCAGGTCGTAGGTGTAGGACCAGGTGTTGCCGGCGCTGTCGGTGTGGCCGGCGGGCGCGCCCGCCGCCGTGTAGCGGTAGGTGGTGACGTCGGCGTCGGCAGGATTGCCGGTGGACGTCGCAGTCCGGTACTGCCAGGCAGCGACGGTCCGGCCTCGAGCGTCAGTGACAGTGGAGGTCGGGGTGGCACCGGCCGGCGGGGTTACGTCGACACGGTCCGCACCGGGATAGGCCGTCGCAGTCGCCCATTGGAGATTGGCGTAGGAGCGGAACTCCGCCCGAATGACCCGTCCTTGTCCGTCGTAGGTGTTCCACGTCTGGGCCGGAACCTGGCTGTCACCGGCCGGGGCGAAGACGGTGCCGCTGGGGAAGGTGGTCTTCTCGTAGTACGGGTCGGAGGTCTTGATCACCCAGCCGTGCGAGTCGTACACCGTGTCGGTGATCAGGCGACCGGTCGGCTTGGCGTCGCTCGTCTGCTGGGTCTGCCTCGGCCTCCCGAGCCCGTCCAGAATCTCAACCTTGGCGGAGTAGGTCTGGCCGCCCTCCTGGATCGACTCGGACATGATGCTCGTCGGCGCGGTGGTGCCGTTGAGGGCGTAGGAGAACCTCTGGCTGGGGTTCTGACTGATCGGTCGGTCGGGCGCCCATACGCCAGTGATGCGGCCGAATGCGTCGTAGCGCATCGTCGTAACACGCCCGTTGACGTCTGTAGTCGTCAGTGGCGTGGCGCGGCCGGGGTCCTGTGTCGTTGTGGTGACCCAGTCGCTGCCCATCGGGCCGACAGTGCGGGTCTGGGTCGGAAGGACACCAGCGCCCGGTGTGTAGGTGACGGTGTTGACGGCAGGGGTGACGGAGCCGCCCGTCAGCTGGTTGCCCGCCGCGTCATAGGTGGAGCCGTCCGTGGTCGCCGCCGAGGTGGTGCGCCCATAGACGTCGTACGAGGTCGTCCCAGACAGGGCGTAGACCGGCTTGCCGGCTGTGTCGTAGCCGTCGAGGACCAGCGCGCTGGTGGAGTAGCCGGTGGGGCCTGCCTGTCCGAACGGCTTGCCGTCATAGAGGGTTCGGCTGCCCGACACGGTGTTGGACGGGCTGGGTGCGTTTCCGCACGTGTCCTGGATGGTGGTCTGCTCGGAGACAAGCGTCAGCACCTGGGGGTTGCTGCTGACGGCGTAGTCGGTGGTGGTGCAGAGTTCCGGGGCTGCGGCGGTGCCGTCGCCCCTGTCATTGACCCGGATGACACGGTTGCCGTGTGCGGGATCGGTGGTGGTCACCACCGTGCTGGTTCGCCAACTTCCGTCGGCGAGCTTGGTCTTCGTGACAGCCGTGGTCTGGGAATCGGAGTAGCGGGCGTAGATCGCGGGTGTGCCTGCGCTCTGAGCGCGGGTGGCGGTGATCGTCTGTCCGCTGTACGTGTTGCCGGACACCGCTTGGACGGTGCCTCCGGCCTGGTCGAACCCTTCAGTGGCGACCGTGTGGCCGTTGAGCCAGTCGCTGTCGGGGACCGTACCGCCGAGGGGGTTGGTAACCTGGACACTGCGTCGAGTGCCGTTGGCGAGATAGTCACCGTCCATTCCGCGAAGGTAGGTGACCGTCTGCTGCGTCTTGGGGGCTTCGCTGACGGAGCCGCTTCCGGTGGTCGTGGTCACCGACTGGTAGCCGCGGAACTGGTCCCAGGTACGGGTCTTGGGGTAGGTGAATTCGGCGTCATTGCGGTGCCAGGCGGCACCGCCGTTGTATGCGTACTCGGTGGTCTTCCCGACCGAAGGGACCGTCACGAGGTCCTGTTCGGTCACCGACCGGACCAGTGGCTTGTTGAACCAGTCGTTGACCGGGTCCGGGGAGGATTGGCCGGGGAGGTACCACTTGACCGGCATGCAGGCCATGGAGTTGTCGTCCTCCGCGGCGGGCATGTGGTTGTTGACCCTCGAGCACTCGGGCTCGGTGTAGTGGACGTTGATCCTTCCACCGGTCTCGGTGGTGATGTTCTGGAGGCGCGGACGCATGAACATGGGTGCCGCCGGAACGAGGCCGTCGACCCGGTTGGCCATCATGACGTAGGTGAAGGACACCAGCGGTAGTGCGCTCGGGCTCTGCCCGTTGGCGCCGGTGCGCTGGATCGAGTCCAGCCGCAAGGTGCGCTTGGTGCCGTCACCCGGGTCGGCCAGCGACTGGCTCAGTGCCCAGGTGTCGACGTCGCGGTAGGCGCTATTGACGAACACCTGACTGGTGATCGCGGTGAGTCGCTTCGTGGTGAAGTACGTGGGGGCGTAATTCGTGCAGCTGCCCGTTCCGGCGCAGATCTGGTCGATCGGCACATCGGGCCAGGCGTCCGCGTTGGCGGCGGTGCGTTGGTCCTCGGCGCAGGTGATCGCACCGGAGGGCTTGCAGCGCTCCTCAGTCTTGAAGATGACCCTCGCGGCCGGGTTCAGCCCGCCGTTGGCCGTCTTCTGCTCGTCGAGGCGCTGGCCGTAGCCGATCTCGCGCAGGTAGCCGGCCCGCTGGTATGGGGTGAGTGCGCCGTTGCCCTGGTTCTGTCCGCCGCCACGGCTGTACTGGTTGCCCTCGGTGGCGTAGTTGTAGGTGGTCAGGTTGCCGCGGGCGTCGACGACGTAGTCGAGCTGCCACCTCCAGGCCATCTGGCACCACGAGCCGTTCCCGCTGGCCGGGCTGTAGCAGGGGTCGCCGTTCTTGGGTGAGTACACCGGGGAGGTGAGCACCGAGTTGGCGGCCGGGTCCGATCCGTTGCCGCCGGGAAGGTGGTTGCGGCCGAAGTAGTACTCGGTGCCGTCCGGCGTGGTGATGCGCCAGTACTCCATGTCCCGGTAGTCGGCATCCCCGGCAGCCTTCGGCGCTCCGGTGAGCTGCTCGACCTTTGAGCCGTCGTCGTCCTGCAGGTGCCACGTTCCCGTGGCGTCGTCACGGACGATGACACCGGAATGAGCGCCCAGAGCGAGAACCGCGTTCTGGCCTCCCCAGCACTGATCTCCCGAGCCGGTTATGCCGGCCTTGTCGCATGCCCGGTACGAACGCTCGATGTAGCCCGGCTCGTAGCCCCAGCCGTCGCCGATCCAGGAGGACTGCGCGTTCGTCGCAGAGGTCTTGCCGTCCACGACAGATGAGTCGTAGCTCAGCCCGACGACCGGCACCGTCCCGCCGAGAGACGGAGGCAGCTGAAGCGGGTAGCCGTAGGAGAAGTTGCCGACGTTGGTCCCCGCCTTCCAGGCTGCGGACGGGGAGAGCGACGTCGCGGTGTAGGTGCCACCGGCACCTGAAGGTGAAGGCGACGCGGCGAGGACCAGCGGAGCGCCTGCACTACCGACCGCGGCTGAGGCCGGGGCGCCGGCGGTAGTGAACGAGGCCTTCACCGTGCCGTCCTGGCCGCCCTTGCCGGAGGGGGCGGCGAGCGGGGGCAGGGTCACATCGACGGTGGTCTTGCCATCGCTGCCGAGCCTGGACGGCAGGGGCGTCTGGGTACGGCACTCGCTGCGCTCTGGTGTTGTGAGTGCGCAGGCCGGCAGGGAGATGATGGCGGCGCGGTCGGACCAGCCGCTCGCCCGCAAGGCCTTCAGATCCAGCGTGACGCTTGCGGTGCGTCCGTCGGCGCCGGACTTGTCGTCGGCGTCGGACAGGGCCACGAGGGGTGTGGCAACGCCGGCGGCCCTGCCCTTCTCTTCTCCCATGACCTCGACGGTGACGGTGCGAACGCTCTCGTTCTTCCCGCTTCCTGGGGCGACCTGCACAGCCAGGTTTCCCGCCTTGGAGCCCGAGAGGCCGCCCGAGGCGGGTGACGCTCCGCCAGTTGCCGCACGAGCGGCCTTTGCCTCGGCGCCGTCAGGCCCGACGGTGACCGTCTCCGTCCCGGTGACCACCGGTGTCTGAGGCTGCGGCTTCCACTCTGCCGGCTTGCCGACCGGATCGGTTCCCGGAGGCCGTATGTCGTGGCCCTCGACCGAGGCAGTCGCGTCACCGAGCGGTGTGTTCGGCGGAGTCCAGACCTTTCCCTTGGGTTCGGGGAACGTCCACGCCGCCGCGGGCGGAACGATCGCCCCTGTCATCGCCAGGGCGACGACTGCCGCTACCGCGGGTGAGCGCCATCGTCCCCCCGCGTGCCTACCGGCCCGATTCCGGGCAGGCCAAACCCCCACGTTCCGTCCTCTCATCCAGTGTCGACACAGCGTCATATGCGCACAGTTGTGCGATCATCGAGGTGACACTAAGTGAAGCGTCGGACACGACGCCAGGTCGTTCGGCCACCATGCATGCGATGTTTACAAGATCTTGATCAAGCGATCCAGCGTCTTTCCGGACATGTCCACCCAAGGCGACAACCGGTTTGACCTGCCGATGGACAAGAGCGCATCGTTCCGATCCGAACACAGTCTCAAAGAGGCTGCGAAGTCGGAGGGGAATCACAGAACAGTCATGTCCGCCACGTCACGCACATTCCCGAGCACTCCGCCGGCACCATCGATACGTCGGCGTACAACCCGCCTGGCGGCGATCGGGGCAAGCTGCGCCCTCGGCTTCGGCCTGCTGGCGGCCCCGGCTGCCGCAGCGGCCGACACCGCTTCGCCGTCGACCCACGGCCCCACGGGCGCGCTTGCACCGATCGTCCCCACGACGCCGGCACCGGCGCGCACGCCCGAGCAGCAGGCCATGCTCGATGCGATCGCCAAGGCCAAGAGCAGCGGCAAGCCGGTCGTGGTAGACCGACTGACCGGCGAGGCGTCGAAGACCGTCGCCAACCCCGACGGCACCCTCACCACCACCGACAACGCCCAGCCGGTGCGCGCCAAGCGCGACGGCGGGTGGGCGGACATCGACTCCGCCCTGCGCGGGAACTCGGACGGGACGCTGAGCCCGGCCGTCGCAACGACGGGGCTGGTGTTCTCGGGCGGCGGCAGTGGTCCGATGGCGACCATCAGCACGTCCGACGGCAAGAAGCTGTCGATCAGTGCGCCTTTCGCGCTGCCGAAGCCGAGCGTGTCCGGCCCGACCGCGACTTATACGAACGTCCTGCCCAGTGTCGACCTCGAACTCACGGCCCTGCCGGTCGGCGGGTGGCGCGACGTGATCGTCGTCCACACTCCCGAGGCCGCTGCCAACCCCGCGCTGAAGACCCTGCGCTTCCCGCTCACCGCAGTCGGCCTGACGGTCGCATCAGATGCCTCGGGGCGCATCGACGTCAAGGACGAGGCGGGAACGCTGCGGTTCAGCTCCCCCGCACCCCTGCAGTGGGATTCGTCCAAGGCTGCACCGTCGGCCCCCGCCGCTGCGCCGAAGTCGGCGCAGAAGGCGGCCTTCGCCGCGGCGGCCGCGGACGCTCCCGCCCAAGCAGGTGGCACACCTTCGACGACTGCCGAGCCCGGTGACGGTGCCACCGTCGCGCGCATCGGTACCAAGGTGTCCGGCGGTGCCATCGAGTTGACGCCGGACCAGGGTGCGCTCGGCTCCGGGACGGGGCCGTGGTTCCTGGACCCGTCGTTGGTCGCGGCGACGAGTTCCGTCCAGGGCTCGGTGGAGGTCCAGGAGAACTACCCGACGGCGGAGAACTACAACAAGAAGACCGACCTCGCCACCGGCTACTGCGGCTACCACAGCCCCGACCCCAGCCTGGACTGCGGGAAGCTCGGCCGCCAGCGTGCCTACTTCCAGTTCGGCATTCACCCGGGCCTGTACACCACACCCGGCGGTGCCGAGAGCCCGCCGACCATCTTCACGTCCACGCTCAACGCGCAGGTCACCAGCGCCTCAAGCCCCGGCACCGCCACGCCGTTCGCGGTCTGGTCGGCGCCCCGGCCCATCCACGAGCACACCGACTGGGACGACCAGCCCTGCGGTAAGAGTGTGACCGTGGTCATGGAGAACTGCCCGAAGGTCAACGGCCAGCAGCTCACCGGCACGGGTCCGCTCTCCATCGACGTCACCGACATGATGAAGCAGGCCGTCGCCGGCCAGTGGCCGTGGTGGACCGTCGGGATCGCCCCCGAGGGCAACGAGAAGGAGATGCTCTACCGGCACCGCATCGCCAACAACCCCTCCATCACGACGACCTACGACATCACCCCAACCGTCTGGTACCCGCGCACCAACCCTTCTCCCGGCTTCGCCTGGAACAACAGCACTGCCGAGTGCACCAGCGGCGGCGCCCGCCCCTGGGACAACCCCGGCTGGATCAGCAGCAACCAAACGATCTACCTCACCGCCAACAGTTACTCCCCCACCGGCTTCAATCTCTACACCAGCTACCAGATGTGGGATGACAACGACTCGAACTTTCATATAGAGCAAGGGCATTGGGGTGGGCCATATAACGACCCGGCGCTCTCCCTCGAGGTCGGATCACTGTCCGACGGTCACCAGTACGGCTGGCTCGCGCGCTCCTACGACGGCAACCTGACCTCGCCCATGAGCAACTGGTGCTACTTCCGGGTCGACCGGACCAATCCGCGTGTGAGCATCAGCTCCACCGACTTCCCGCCGTCCGGAACGCCCAATCCCAACCCGGCCAAGTACCGCAACGACTGGGGCACGTTCTGGATCAACGCCGAGGACCCGGCCCCAGGTAGCGGTCTGCAGGCCTCCGGCATCGCCTGCGTGCGGGTGAGCACCGACCCGACCCCGGTCGTCGGTTGGCGCTGCGGCCAGGGCGACACGTACGCCCCCGGCCAGCCCTACAACTTCCAGCCGCGCCAGTGGGGCACCAACACCCTGTATGCCTGGGCGATGGACAACGCCGGCAACTACAGCCAGCCCGCCTTCTACAACTTCTACGTCCCGTGGAAGCCCGGCACCCAGCCGCTGTTCGGTGACGTCGACAACGACCAGAAGCCGGACATCGTGATCACCGATGCCAAGGGCGACCTGCGGATCATCGGCGGCACCAGCGACCCCGCGGCCTCACTCGCCCCGGCGGCTGCCGCGCCCGGCACCGACAGCACGCACAAGCCCACCTGGGCCGACTACCAGCTCACCCACCGCGGCACCCTCAACTCGGGCCAGGCCGTGGACCAGATCATCGCCCACAACACCAAGGACGCCGACCTCAGGAAGAAGCTCTATGTCCTGACCAGCGACCAGGCCGGCCACTTCGACAGCCTGCGCGCCGGAAGCATCACCCGGCCCGGCGACTGCGAGATCGTCGACACCGGTGCCACCTGCCCCGGCTACAACGCGCAGGACTGGTCGGACGTCTCGCAGGTCATCGCCATGGGCACGCCCGAGGGCGAAGCCCTCAAGACGGTCAACCAGACCACCGTCACCAACACCCGCACCTCCCTGCTGACCGTCGAGAACGGGCAGCTCTACCTCTACCCGCACGGCACTACCGACGACGTCACCCCGACCGCCGCCCTCATCCCGACCATTGCCGGCACCGGCAGCTGGTCCGACTACGAGCTGCTCAACCCCGGCCCCGCGAACGGCCTCACCACCGTCTCGGCCACCGAGACCCGCAAGCAGGCCACCATCTGGGCCCGCCACCGCACCAACGGCAACGTCTACGCCTACCCCATCACCTGGAAGAACGGCGCACCCGACTACACCTCGCTCACCAGGCCCGACGCCGGAACGCCGATCCTCACCGGCGCGAACTGGACCACCGCGGCCCAGCCCCGCGTCGGCGCGGCCGACCTGAACAACGACGGCGCCCCCGACCTGTGGGCCATCAACGCCGGCAACGCCATCACCGTCTTCCCCGGCAAGAGCAGCACCGGCACCGAGTTCCACGTCGACGGCTTCCAGCCGTGGCAGTTCCTCGGCTACGCCGACGCCAGCACCTCCATCCACCCCAACATGGTGAGCTGGCAGTGCATGGACGCCATCGGCGGCCCGCACAACGGCGCCGAGATCGGCATCTACAACTGCTGGGACACGGCCGCCCAGCGGTTCAACCTCGCGGCCGACGGCACCATCCGCGCCGGCATCTACTGCGTCTCCGCCAAGGACGACGTCCTCGGCAACGGCTCCGGTGTGGTCCTCGCACTCTGCGAGGGCAAGAGCGGCCAGAAGTGGGCCGTGCGCCCCGACGGCCGCATCTACCTGCCGGCCACCGCGGACGCCACGAACAACCCCAGCGGCAAGTGCCTCGAACTGCCCGGATGGTCCACTGCCCAGGGCACCAGGCTCGACATCTGGGACTGCCCGACCCTGCAGGACAACCAGCGCTGGACCCTCAACCCCGAGCGAACCTCCTGAGGACGACCTCTGCCGGGCCCTCCCGGCAGAGGTACCGAAGGACGGACGGACGCCACGCACCGGCTTTGGGGTCTGGTCCTGCACCGGGAACGCGAACCAGCGCTGGCTGGTGCGGGCGCAGGTGAGCTGACCACCGGCGCACGTCGACACGCCGTGGCCGCCCCAGCAGATCTGCTGGGGCGGCCACGGCGTTACGCACGCCGGCCCCGGCCCGTAGCCGCAGGTTCGCAGGTTCTGGGCGCAGCGGAAGGGGGCTGGAGGGGTGTCCTGCCTGCTCAGGGGGCTCGGGCTGCGCGGGGTGGGTGGGGGTGGGGAAGATAACGAGAAGCGAACGTTTGGGCGCTCGGGGCCCTCCGGGTCGTCGTCGGGCACTGTCGGCGAGGCACCATGGGCGGCCCGCCGTCCCTTCCGTCCGTCGCCTCTTTCACCTGCAGGAACGCCATGCCAGTCATTCCCACCGCGCTCGTCCTCGCCTCCGTGCTCGCCGGGGCGGGCCTGCTCGCGGGTTGTGCGGACGACGGTGGTACGGCTGCTGTGCGGACGACGGCCGCGTCGGTGTCGGCGTCGGCGTCGACCCCGGCGGCGTCACCGTCTGCTTCGGCCTCGGGGAACCCTTCCGCCCCGGCCGGTACCCCGACCGCGCAGCCCTCCCCCACCACGCCCGCCGTCCGGACCGAAGCGGCGACGCTGGCCATCCCGTCGATCCACCTGGCGGGGCTGTCGGTGGTCCCCTACCAGGGCACCACCGACGACGGGCCCGGTACCCGGATCCAGAACCGCGGGGTGGCCGCCAGCCCCTTCGGCGAGCAGGGCGGGGTGGGCCCGGGTGAGGTGGGCAACTACCTGGTCACCGCCCACCGGCTCTCGGCCGGCGGTCCGCTGCGGGACCTGCCCTCGGTGCGCGAGGGCGACGTCGTGCTGGTCACGGTGGGCGGCACCGAGTACGAGTACGTGATCACGGGCACCCGGAGCACGTCGTTCCGCTCCCCGGGTTCCCTGGCCGAGCAGCGTGCCGCCGTCCCGGGCCGGCCGGGCGAGACCGCGGTGCAGCCGATGATCACCATCTCGACGTGTGCCACTCCCGAGGACAATGCCGCGGGCAACCGCTGGCGCGATGCCAACGGCAACCCGGAGCACCGCATCGACAAGATCGGCGTCCTGCGCGCCACCCGCCCCGCGGCCTGAGCCCCCGGGTCGCGTGCCGCTGCGGGCTCAGGCGTCGAGGCCGTCGACGGCGAGGGGGACGTCGCCGGTGGTCTTGCTGTAGCCGAGGGACTCGACGATCAGGCCGTCGCGGACGATGGTGAGGTTGACGCCGCGCACGGAGTCGGTGGGGCCGTCGCCGAAGCGGTAGCGCCAGCGGACGGTGGCGTGTTCGCCGGAGATGAGGACGTTCTCCGGCTCGAAGCGGCTGGTGCGGTCGTCGGCGAGGGCCTGCCAGAACTCCAGGCAGGCGGTGCGGCCTTCGTAGCGGGCGCCGTCGGGGGCGGGCTGGTTGGCCTCCATCACGCAGTCGTCGGCGATCAGGTCGGTGAGCAGGGACGCGTCGTGCTCGGTGAAGGCGCGGTTGAAGCGGTCGATGACCTCGGCGGTGGTGCGGAGCGACATGCCGGAACCCCTCAGAAGTAGAACGGTTGGTCTATCTGTCGAGAACCATATAGACCGGTTGATCTACTCGTCAACCGGTGGCAGGCTGTCGCCATGACCACCACCACACGCACACGCCAGGCGCCGGGACCGCGCGAGCGCCTCCTGGAGGCCGCCCAGCAGCTCACCTACAGCCAGGGCGTGGGCGTGGGGGTCGACGCCCTGCTGAAGGCCGCCAACGTGGCCCGGCGCTCGCTCTACGAGCACTTCGGCGGCAAGGACGGGCTGATCGCCGAGGTCCTGCGGCGCAGCGCGGAGGCGGACGTGGCCGCCTACGTGCGGACCATGGACGCGGCGGGCGAGGACCCGCAGGCGCGGCTGCTGGCGGTCTTCGACGGGATCGGTGAGGTCATCGCGCGGGAGGACTTCCGCGGTTGCCGCTATCTGGCCGCCGACCTCGCCCTCGCCGACCCCGAGCACCCGGGGCACGCCGTCACCCGTGAGTACCGGGCGCGGGTGACCGGGCTGCTGGAGCGCGAGCTGGCCGCGCTCGGGCACCCGCGGCCGGCGGTCGCGGCCGATCAGCTCCTGCTGCTCGTCGACGGTGCCCTGGCGGCCGGGGCGACCCGCCCGGCCACGGATCCGGCGGCGTCCGCCCGGCTGCTCGCGGAGCAGGTCCTCGCCGGGTAGGCGGGCCAGCCTCGGGGCGTCAGGTCACCGCATCGCCGGCCGCCTCGGTCGGGGCGGGGACGGCGTGTTCGGCGGCGCGGCTGACGGCCTCCCATCGCGCCCAGGTGTCCATGCGGGTGCGGGCGATGTCGAACGCGAGGTCGTAGACCATGCTGCCCAGCAGGAGGCGCAGCGGCGGTTCGTCGCTGTCGACGAGCGTGAGCAGGGCGGCTGCGGCGAGTTCGGGGGCGCTGTCGACCGAGCCGTCGGCGAACTGCTTGGCCAGTTCCTCCCGCAGCGGGGTGTAGGCGTCGAGGGGGGTGGTGGTGCGCATGGCGGTGTAGAGGTCGGTCCAGTAGCCGCCGGGCTGGATCATGCTGACCTTGACGCCGAAGGCGGCGGCCTCGGCGGCGAGGGCTTCGCTGAGGCCTTCCAGGGCGAACTTGCTGGCGCTGTAGAGGCCGGTGCTGGGGAAGCCGCCGAGGGCGGCGATGCTGGAGACCTGGACGAGGTGGCCGGAGCCCTGTGCGCGCAGGACGGGCATGACGGCCTGGCTGACCCAGAGCGCGCCGAAGAAGTTGACGTCCAGTTGGGCGCGGGCCTCGGCCTCGGTGAACTCTTCGACCATGCCCATGGACAGCATTCCGGCGTTGTTGACGACGATGTCGAGTCGTCCGAAGTGGCGGGTGGCCTCGGTGACGGCGGCGAGGACGGCGTCGCGGTCGGTGACGTCCAGGTGCAGGGGCAGGACCCGGCCGGGGTGGGCGGTGGCGAGGTCCTCCAGCGGGGCGAGGGTGCGGGCGGCGGCGGCGACGCGGTCGCCGGCGTTCAGGGCGGCCTCGGTGAAGGCGCGGCCCAGGCCGCGGCTGGCGCCGGTGACGAGCCAGACGCGGCCGGTGGTGTCGGCCGGGGTGTTCATGCGGGTGCTCCTGTCCGAGAAGGTCGGGGTTCGGGTTCGGGGTTCCGGGCTTCCGGGGTGCGGGCGTGGGCCGGGCGGTCAGCTTCGGCGGGCGCTCCACAGGGCCAGGGAGGTGAGGAGGGTGAAGAGGGCGCCGGTGGTCAGGACGCCGTTGAGGGAGAGGTTGGTGGCGACGACGGCGCCGAAGAGCGCGCCGAGGGCGATGGCGAGGTTGTAGACGGAGGTGTTCAGGGCGGTGGCCGCCTCGGCCGAGTCGGGTGCGGCCTTGAGGATCCACGTCTGGACGCCGACCGGTACGCCGCCGAAGGCCAGTCCCCAGGCCAGCAGCAGCAGGGTTCCGCCGAGCGGTGTGCGGCCGGCGAGGGGGAAGACGGCGAGGACCGCGGTCAGTACGGCGCCGACGGTGAGGATGGTCGCGCGGACGTTGCGCTCCGCGGCGGCGCCGGCGAGGAAGTTGCCGAGGATGCCGGCCGCGCCGAAGCCGAGCAGGAGCGGGCCGATCGCGCCTTCGCCGATCCCGCTGACGTCCTGGAGGATCGGGCTGACGAAGGTGAAGGCGGCGAAGTGGCCGCCCACCAGGAGGAACGTGGCGAGGACGCCGGCGCGGACCACGGGGTGGCGCAGCTGCTGCGGCAGCGCGCGCAGCCTGACCGCCTGCTGGGCGGGCAGGGCGGGCAGCAGCAGGAGCAGGGCGGCGAGGACGAGCAGGCCCAGTGCGCCGGCGACGGCGAAGGCGGTGCGCCAGTCGGCGAGGCCTGCGATCAGCGTCCCGGCGGGCACGCCGAGGACGTTGGCGGCGGTCGCGCCGCCGAAGACGACCGAGACGGCCCGCGGGACGAGCCGCTCCGGTACCAGGCGCACGGCCACGCCCGCGGCGAGCGCCCAGAAGCCGCCGATGCTGATGCCGACGAGGAAGCGCGAGCCCAGCAGGACGGCGAAGCCGGGGGCCAGCGCGGAGAGCGCGTTGGCCAGCACCATCAGCGCGACCAGGCCGACCAGGGCAATCCGGCGGTCCAGGCGGCCGATCACCACCGGCAGCAGGGGCGCGGTGACGGCGGCGACCAGGCCGGGGACGGTCACCATCAGCCCGGCGGTCCCCTCGGAGACGTGGAGGTCCTCGCCGACGAAGGGCAGCAGCCCGACGGGCAGCGATTCGACGGTCACCAGGGCGAACGTTGCGACCGCCATCGCGACGACGGCGAGCCAGCGCCTGAGCGGCACCCGTTCGTCGTCGGTGGAGGTGGCGGGCACTGCTGCGGTGCCGGTCATGGTCACGGGTGTGCTCCGGGGTCTGTAGGTGCTCGGGCCGCCGCAAGGGCGTCGTGGTCGATGGCTGTGGCGCGGACATGGCTGAGGCGCGGCCGCGGCCGCGGTGTTGCGGGCGGTGGTGGCGGCCGCGGCAGCCTGCTCCCGTCCTGCTGACGATCTTTCAGCTGCGCGGGGTGATCATCAACGCCGACCTCCGCAGGGTCCGATAACCCAGGCTTATGACGGGGGCGCCGGGGCACCGGACGGTGCGCAGCAGGTGGGCGGTGCCCCGCGGGTGGGCGGCGGGGCGGCGGGGGGCCATGGCGGAAGAAGGAGGCGGGACCCGGCCCGCATGCCTGTGGTCGCCGGTTTCCAGGCGTATTCCGCGGGAGAATTTCCCGGGAGTCGTTCCGGGATTCCTTCGGGGTGGTCGGCGGGAGCATCCCCTGCCCTCTTCCGGATTTCAGCTCCGGGATTTCCGCCCGATGTCAAGGAATAGTTGCGGGATGTCAAGGGATGTCAAGATCTAAAGATCTTTCAAGGTTGGCACGGGGGAACGTCAAGACCGGGAGATCACGGGCGTCGGGGGCGTTGACGGCTGTTACGGTCCTGGCATGGATATCTTTCCGCTGCCCCGATTCGGGCTCGTGGTGCCCCCGGAGAACCCTATCGCGGAGCCCGAGTACCACAGCTATCTCACGTCCGAGATGAATGTGTACACCACGCGTTTCCCGGTGACCGCGGAATTCAACCGGGAAACGATGGAGATGTACAACGAGGTGCTGGCGCAGGTGCTCGCGACGTTCGGGCAGTTGCGGCTGGACGCGACGGTGGTGGCGTGCAACGCCTCGCACTACCTGCTGGACCCGGACGGGGACCGTGACTTCGTGGCCGAGCTGTCGAAGGGGTTCGGTTCGCCGGTGACCTCCTCGACGCGGGCGATCGTGGACCTGTGCGAGGCGCTGGGGGTGTCGAACCTGACGCTGATCTCGCCGTACGCGCCGTGGCTGACCGAACTGTCCCGTGGCTACTGGGAGAAGGCCGGGCTGACGGTCGACCGGATCGTCTACACGCCCTCCGCGGTGGACGAGGCCGGCGAGGGTGTGGGGTTCAACCCGTACCTGGTGACGACCGAGACGATCCTGCAGCGGATCGCCGAGGCCCAGGTGCCGCAGGACTCGACGGTGCTGTTCACCGGGACCGGCATGCACACCCTGCTCGCCGCGACCGAGCTCGCCCAGCAGAACCCCTCGCGCACGCTCATCACCTCCAACCTCGCCTCGGCGTGGTGGGCGCGGCGCACCGCGGGCCTGTCCGGCTTCGCCGCGGCGCACCCGCTGGTGCAGCGGCTGGAGCGCGAACTGGCCGCCCGCTAGGGCCTGTTCGCTGCGCACCGTTCTTCGTCGTCCGTCTGTGAGCGCATCTTTCAAGGAGGGGCCGGCCGTGGCCGCCAACAGCGAAGCACCAACGCCTGATTCGTCCGATGCCCTGGTGGCCGTGGTCAGTGGCGGCGCGTCCGGGATCGGGGCGGCCGCCGCGGCCGCGCTGATCGCCCGGGGCGTGCGCGTGGCCGCCCTGGACCTCAACCCCGACGACGTCGCGGCCCCGGCGGTCGGTGTCGCCTGCGACGTGTCCGACGACGCGTCGGTGCGTGCCGCCGTCGAGCAGGTCGCGGAGCGGTTCGGGCGCATCGACATCGTCGTCAACAACGCCGGCATCGCCGCCCAGGGCGGCGTCGACGACAACGACGACGCGGAGTGGCTGCGCGTGCTGAACGTGAACGTCGTCGGCATGGTGCGGCTGGCCCGCGCGGCCCTGCCGCACCTGCGCAAGTCGCCGGCGGCGGCGATCGTCAACACCTGTTCGATCTTCGCGTGGACCGGGGTGCCCAAGCGCACCCTGTACTCCGCCTCCAAGGGCGCCGTGTACTCGCTGACGCTGGCGATGGCCGCCGACCACGCCCGCGAGGGCATCCGGGTCAACGCGGTCGCCCCCGGCGCGGTCGACACCCCGTGGATCACGCGGGTGCTGGCGATGGCCCCGGACCCGCAGGCGGCGCGGGCGGCCCTGGACGACCGGCACCCCATCGGGCGTCTGACGCGGCCCGAGGAGGTCGGCGAGGCCATCGCCTACCTGGCCGCCGCGGCCTCCGGCACCACCGGGACGGTCCTGTCCGTCGACGGCGGCATCCACACCCTGCGCCTGTAGACCCCGGCCCTGGCGCCTGGCATCCGCAGGCACCCCCGCCCCGGCGCCCTCTCCCCCGGCGCCTGTCCCCCGGGCGCTTCCCGCGCCCCGGCGGTCCCGTGACGGCCTGACGGCCCGACGGTCCCGGAAAGCCCTCAATCAGCCCAGGATCCAGTCAAGTTGACACCGCCACCTCGTTCCCGGCGATGCGGCGGGGAGCACGGCCCCGTTCGGCGCTGCGGCCGCGTGCCCGGTCCGCGGGCCGCCCGTCCCGACCCCGCGCATACCGGACTTGACCCTCACATTAATGGAAAGGTTTCAGCATCCCATCATGAGGAGCACCGAGCCGTCTGTCGGCACCGCCACCCCCGCACCCCCCGTCCCCGAGGCACCGGGCAAAACCGGTGCGCCTGACACCGTAGGCGCTTCGCCCGCCGAGGGCCAGAAGCTGCCGATGGCGGCACTGCTCGCGTTGGCCGTCGCCGTGTTCATCACCAGCCTCACCGAGACGCTGCCCGCCGGGCTGCTGCCCGAGATGAGCTCCAGCCTGCACACCAGCGAGTCGGCCGCCGGGCAGACGGTGACCATCTACGCGCTGGGCACGGTGCTGACGACGATCCCGCTGTCCGCGGCCACCGCCGGCTGGTCGCGCAAGCGCCTGCTGCTGGCCGCGATGGGTGGCTTCGCGGTCGCCAACACCGTGACCGTCGTGTCGTCGAACTACCCGCTCACCCTGGCCGCGCGCTTCCTCGCCGGTGTCGCCGCGGGCCTGGCCTGGGCGCTGCTGGCCGGCTACGCCCGGCGGATGGTCGCCCCCGCGCTGGAGGGCCGGGCGATCGCGATCGCGATGGCCGGCATCCCGCTGGCCCTGTCGGTCGGTGTGCCGGCGGGCACGTTCCTGGGCCAGGTCGCGTCCTGGCAGACCGCGTTCCTCGTGATGACCGTGCTGACCGTGCTGCTGCTGGTGTGGATCACGGCCGTCGTGCCCGACCACCCCGGGCAGGAGCGCGGCGGCAAGATCCCCGTGCGCAGCACGCTGAAGGTGCCGGGGGTGACGGCGGTGCTGTTCGTGATGCTGGTCTTCGTGCTGGCGCACACCATCCTCTACGCGTACATCGCCTCCTTCCTCGACCACGCCGGGATGGGCGACCAGACGGACGCGGCGCTGCTGGTGTTCGGCATCGCGTGTCTGGTGAGCATCTGGGTGGTCGGCACCTACATCCAGGGGCACCTGCGGAACCTGACCGTCGCGAGCACGCTGCTGGTCGGTGTCGCGGTCGCGGTGCTGGGTGCGTTCTCGGACACCCACGCGCTGGTGTACGTGGCGGCCGCGCTGTGGGGGCTGGGCTGGGGCGGTGTGCCGACGCTGCTGCAGACGGCCGCCGGTCAGGCGGGCGGGGATGCGGCGGATGCGGCGCAGGCGATCCTGGTGGTGCTGTGGAACGTGGCGATGGCCGGTGGCGGCATCATCGGCGGTCTGCTGCTGGACTCCTCCGGGGCGGGGCCGCTGCCGTGGACGGTGTTCGGTCTGCTGGTGCCGGTCCTGGCCGTGGTGGTCGCGGCCCGGGTGCACGGCTTCCCCGGCCGGCGCGCACTCGACGCCGACTGACGGACACCGTCCGACGCGCGTCGATCTGACGTCACGTCATATATGCGGCCCGCAGGGGCCGCCACAGCACCCCGGCGGCCCGGTGGGCGGCGCCCGCGGGGGCCGCGTCGCGACATCCCCCCTCTCGTGACGCGTGCCCCCGGCGCCGGCGTCCTTCGGAGCCTGTCGGGGGAACTGCCGCGCGGGGCGCCGGCGATGGCTGCAGAGGCCGTCGCCGGCGCCCCGTGCGGCTTCACCGTGCCCGGGCAGGGGGCGGCGTCTCACCGGGCGGGGGCGGGCGGCTCACCGGGTGGGGCCGCCGGCCGGTGTGGTCCAGCGCGGGTCGATGCGGCCCAGCCAGGCGTCCTGGGCATCGGCCAGCGGGTGTCGCAGCGGCAGCGGGAGGAAGCGGCAGACGAAGACGAGGCCGGCGTCGTCGCCGCCGCCGTGGACGCGATGCTCCCACGTGTCGGGGGTGTCCCCGGGTGCCTGCACGTGGAGGAAGGTGGTGCGCCGTGGTTGCCCGGTGTCTGGGTGGGGCTGCTCCTCCACGGCGAGCCGGCGTACCACGGTGGCGGTCAACAGGCCGGTCTCCTCGGCGACTTCCCTCAGAGCTGCCGCCTCCAAGCTCTCACCGGGTCGCACTCCCCCGGCCGGGACCTGGGTGCCCGCCCGGGGAATGCCGTGGTGGTCGAACACCAGCAGTTCGGCAGCGGTGGAACGCAGTCCGGGGACGGCTCGCCGGCGGATCACGTAGGCGGCGACGCGGAGGCGGGGCCGGCTTGTCATCGCGGCTCAGAAGACGTCCAGGAGTGCGGCCAGGGAGGCGATGACGGGTACCTGCGCCGCCGGCGCCCGTCCGGCCGTGGTGGCCGGGGCGGCCGGGCCGCGGCGCAGCGCGCGCCCGGCGTAGCCGAGGTGGACCGCGGCGGTGACCAGGTCCGGGTCGTCGTCGACGAACAGGCACTGGGCGGGTGCGAGGCCCAGCGCGGTGCTGGCGTGGCGGTACATGCGCGGATCCGGCTTGTTGCAGCCCAGTTCGGCGGAGATCGCGTAGGCCTCGAAGTAGTGCCCGATGCCCAGCTCGTCGTGCAGCCGGGGCAGGTCCGGCCAGGCGTCCGACACCACCGCCATGCGCACGCCCCGTCGGCGCAGCTCGTGAAGGGTGGGCGCGACGTCGGGGTAGGTCTCCAGGACGGTGGGTGCGGGGACGTCGCGGCGCAGGTCGGCGAGCAGGTGCGGGTCCGGGTCCACGTCGAGGGCGTGGAGCAGCGCGCGGTGGTAGTCGTCGGGGTCGGGGGTGGAGGGGGCGGCGTCGAGGAAGCGGTCGCCGGTGGCGATGGCTTCGGCGAACCGGCCGGGTGTGATGTCCGGTCGGCGGGTCAGGACGGTCTGTTCGAAGTCGGCCCGCGGGTTCCAGCGGCCGCCGATCGGGCGGATCAGCACGCCCCCGGAGTCGAGGAGGACGGCACGCAGGTCTCCGGAGCGGGGAAGGGGCGGCGGTGTCGGCATCCGCCAAGTCTGGTGCCTGCCGGGGCGGTTGGTCGACCCCGAGGGGCCCGCGGGGTGCGGGCCGGGTGCGGCCGGGTGGGGTCAGTGGCGTGTGGCCCACCGGTACGCCTGCCGGGTGGCGTCGGGGAGCAGGCGCAGCCGGCCGGTGGGCAGCGGATGGCCGTGGGCCCTGGCCCAGGCGCAGGCGGCGTCGAAGTCGGGGTCCTCGGTGGTCATGTCCGGGGTGCCCATGACCGCGTAGGCCGGCAGCCGGGCCTGCGTGAGGAGGGCCTGGGGCAGGTCCAGGCCGAAGTGCTGTTCGACGACGGCGAGGGTGCGGCGGTTGCGTGCCGTGTGGTGCTCGTCGTCGGGGCGCCGGTAGGTGGTCCCGCCGGGGTTCAGGATGTCGGCGGCGACGAGGTCGGGCAGCAGCAGGTCGGGCTCCTCGCCCCAGCGCTGGCACTCCTCGCCGAGACCGAAACCGCAGAGGTGGCGGCCGTCGCGGGCGTAGCAGACGAGGGCGGGCGGATGCTCGCGGACCGGGCTGTAGTGGACGACCTCGACCCCGTCGCGGGAGATCTCCTCCAGGCGCTCGGACCCGGTGGAGTCGCCGTACTCGAAGGCGAACGCCCACCCGGCGTGCTCGCCGACCCGCACGACGCCGTCGCCCCTCTCCCCGGGCCGGTAGATCAGCATGTCCAGCTGGAGCACCTCGGCATCCGTGATCGGCTCGGTCTCCGCCCCCGGCTCGGCGCCCATGCGCGCCGCCAGCTCCTGCGCGCCGAGGCCGCGGGCCATGACCACGCCGGACAGGTAGCCCGTTTCGCCGCCCTCGGGCAGCCACCGAATGCCGTCGCCCACGACGTCTCCCCCCTGGTGCCGTACCGCAGTACTCCTGCGGTGTGTGGGCCGACTGTAGGGGACGGGGCCGACACCGGCTCCCTCGCCGTCGACTTCGACACCCGCGCGGACGTCGAACTGCCCACGATGGTGTGGGCGTTGACGGTTCTGCGTGGGATGGTCGGCTTCATGGACGGCGACGACGGCGCTCTGGTGACGCTGACCGCCGACTGGAGCGGCGGTGAGGTGCTGATGGAACTGGCGCCGCACCGCTCGCGCTTCCTGGACCGGGAGCGCGACGCCGTGGCGTGGGCGCGGGCCGGGGACCGGGAGTTCGACGTGCGCTGCGCCGTCACCGACCGCCCGAGCACGGACGCGGGCCCGGGCACGGACGTGGACGGGTCGGCGGGCGAGGTGATCGGGCGGCTGCTGGGGCGTCCGGGGCCCCGTCCGGAAGCCGTCCACACGGAAGCCGCCCGGGCGGCCCCGGTCGCCCGGGTGCGGCGAGGCTCCCCGGGGGTCGGGTGGAGGTCGCACGCCTCGTTCCGACTGCCGGGGAGCCTCGTTCGCTGCGATGCCGTCACCCCCGGGGAAGGGCGACGGATCGCCGTCAGGTGGTGTAGCCGCCGTCGACCGCGAGGGCGGTGCCGGTGATGTAGTTGCCGCCGGGGCCGGCGAGGAAGGCGACGGCGTTGGCGATGTCCTCGGCCTTGCCGTAGGTGTTCAGGGCGGTGAGGCCGCGCTGGAAGTCGGCGGTGTCGCCGTCGGCCGGGTTCATGTCGGTGTCGATCGGGCCCGGGTCGACGGTGGTGACGTTGATGCCCTGGGGGCCGAGCTCGCGGGCCAGGGAGTTGGTCAGGCCCACCAGCGCGGCCTTGGCAGTGGCCTGGAGGACGAAGTTGCCGCCCGGCACACGGCCGTTGAAGCAGGAGCCGACGCTGATGATGCGTCCGCCCCGGCCGAGGTGGGGGGCGGCCGCCTGGGCGGCCAGGATGATCGAGGTGACGTCGACGGCCAGGACGCGGTCGATGTCCTCGGGGGTGACCTCGCCGAGCGGTCCGTAGGCGAGGAAGCCGGCGTTGTTGACGAGGATGTCGATGCTGCCGAGCTCGCGCACGGTCTGCTCCACGGCCTGGGCCGCGGTGGCGGGCCGGGTCAGGTCGGCCTGGATGACCAGGGCCGTGCCGCCGTCCGCCTCGATCTGCTTGGCGACCTCGCGGGCCTGCTCCTCGGCGTTGACGTAGGTGACGGCGACGGACGCCCCCGCCTCGGCCAGACGCTTGGCGATCGCCGCGCCGATGCCGCGGCTGCCGCCGGTCACCAGGGCCACCTTGCCGGTCAGGTCACTCATCGCACTACCTCCAAGAGACGGCTTGCTGTTCGTCATGACGGGATACTGAAACCTTTCCATTAATGAGAGGGTCAAGCCGGGGTCGGACCGGCCTGGCCGGCAGGGCCGGCGGGTGGTTCGAGGGGCCTGCGGCGATGCCGCGGGCGAGGGCCTTGCGCAGGTGCGCGGCGAGCAGCCGCAGCCGCCGGGGCGGCCGTCCGCCCGGGCCGCAGCCGGGGGCGGGAGCGGGGGCGGGGGTCACCTGGTGGGGGCGGGGGCGTGCCCGGTCACAGCGACGAGGTGGTGCCGCCGAACTGGAGCGGGTTGGACAGGACCACGCCGTGGCTGGCGACGTCGATGACGATGTGGTCGCCGTCGGTGAGGTGGAAGCCGTCGTGGAAGCTGGACAGGTCGGCGCCGGTGAGGAGGTAGTTGACCAGGCCGGGGCGGCGCAGCGCGGGGAAGGAGAAGGCGCGGTCGACGAGGTCCTCGACGCGGAACCACAGGGCGTCGGCGCCGCAGTCGAACTTGCCTTCCCAGGCGGGCTGTCCGTCGCGCTCGATGGTGACGCGGCCGGTGGCGGCGCGGGGCGGCTCGCCGAGGAAGAGGTGGGGGGAGAAGGCGGTGTCGCAGAGCTTGCCGGAGGCGGTGTAGCCGGGGTCGATGCGGTGCAGGCCGATGTCGCACAGGTCGTTGCCGAAGGTGTAGCCGGCGTAGTGCGGGACGCCCTGGTCGTCGTTGACGTAGACGAGGGCCATTTCGGCTTCCTCGATGATGACGACGGGCTCGGTGGGGACGACCAGGGGCTGGCCGGGCATGCGCAGCCAGGAGCCGAGGCCCTTGAAGAACCACTTGGGCACGGGGGGCTGGTCGTTGTAGCCGACGATGGCTTCGGACTTGGCCTTGTGGGTGCCGAGGAAGCCGCTGACGACGGCCTGGCCGCCGGCGGTGGTGGGCAGCAGCGGGGGCAGGGGCTGGAGTTCGGGGTCGCCGGCGGTGACGGTGAGGGTTTCGGCGGCGTCGACGAGGGCGGTGACAGCCTCGGGGCCGGCGTCGGTGAGGAAGGCGGCGCGCAGGGCGCCGTCGGCGACGTGGTGGAGGGTCTGGGGCTCGCCGGGGGTGGGGATGCCGAGGCTGACGTAGCGCCGGCCGCGGTAGGTGTATTCGCTGACGATGGTGGACATGGGCGTGAACCTCCGCGGTTGGGTCGGGACTTGGGGCTGGACGAGGGGGGCTGCGGCTCAGGCGTGGGCGGGGGCGGGGGCCTGGGCGGGGGTGTCGTGGTGGGGGACGGGGTTGCCGGTGAGGTCGGTGAGGACGTCGGCGAGGCGGTCGAGGGCGGCCTTGATCCAGGGCAGTTCGAGGGGGGCCGCGGTGGTGAGGGCGGTGGTCTGCTCGGCTTCGGTGGTGCCGTAGATCTGGCTGGTGGCGGTGCGGATGCGCAGCAGGTCGTCGCTGTCGCCGAAGGCGGTGCCGGGCAGCAGGCCGACGCCGTAGTGCTGGGCGAAGTGGGTGGCGAGCTGGGTGGCGCCGGTGATGCCGTGGGCGGCGTGCAGGTGTTCGCGCAGCGGTTCGAGGCTCGGGTAGAGGTAGCAGGTGGAGCGGACGGGTTCGACGTCGGCGCCGGCGGCGGCGAAGTGGCGGGCGGCCTGGCGTACGACGCTCTCGTGCAGGCGGCGGGCGGCGGCGACGTAGGCGAGGATCTCGGGCGGCTCGGTGAGGGCGTAGGCGGCGGCGTCCTGGACCGGGGCGGTGGTGGAGGACCAGAGCTGGCTGGCGACGGCGGTCAGCCGGGTGTGGAGGGCGCGTCCGAGGGTGCCTTCGGGCAGGTGGGCGATGCCGGTGCGCCAGCCGCCGACGGCGAGGTTCTTGGTGAGGCCGGTGGTGACGACGGTGCGTTCGGGGGCGAAGGCGGCCGGGGAGAGGGCGGGGCCGGCGGGGGTGTCGTAGACGAGGTCGCAGTAGATCTCGTCGGAGACGATGACCAGGTCGAGGTCGCGGGCGGCGTCGGCGAGGCGGCGCAGGGTGTCGGGGTGGGCGATGGTGCCGGTGGGGTTGTCCGGGAGGGTGACGATGACGCTGCGGGGGTTGCGTCCGTCGGCGCGGGCGGTGGTGACGGCCTCGCGCAGGGCGTCGGGGTCGGGGACGCCGCCCTGGCCGGGCAGGGTGGGGACGTTCAGGGGCCGGGCGCCGGCCATGCGGGCCTGGGTGGCGTAGCTGACCCAGCTGGGGACGGGGACGACGACGTCGCCGCCGATGGCGAGCATGAGGGCGAACAGCAGGGGCTTGCTGCCGGGGCCGCAGACCACGAGGTCCGGGTCGGTGGGCAGGTTGCGGCGGTTCCAGTAGCCGGCGGCGGCTTCGCGCAGGGCGGGGCTGCCTTCGACGGGTCCGTAGGTGTTGCGGTGGGCGGCGGCGGCGAGGCGTTCGCGCAGTTCGGGCAGGACGGGCAGGCCGATCTCTCCGCTGGCCAGGGAGAGGACGTGTTCGCCGGCGCGGCGGCGGCGGGCCATCTCGGCGTCGGCGGCCAGGGTCGCCGACATGGTCACCGGCACGGGTTCGGGCATGGTGGGCTCCAGGTGGTCGGGATCGGGCGGCCGGGGCCGGTCGGCGCGGTGCGGCGGGGCAACAGCGGGCGGGGCGACAGCGGGCGGGGCAACAGCGGTGCGGCGCAGGGCAGTTCAGGGCGGTGCCGTGGCGGCGCAGGGCAGTTCAGGGCGGTGCCGGGGCGGTGCAGGGCAGTTCGGTGCGGGGTGGTGCCGGTCGGGGTGGGGGCCCCGGCCCGGTCCGGGGGCAGCCGGGCGGGCCGGGGCCGGGGGCGGGCCGGAGGGCAGCCGGCCCGCCCGGGGGGCGAGGGGTGCCGGGGGCAGCCGGTGCCTCGCCCCGCGGGGGTCAGGTCGCTGCGGTGGCGTAGAGCTTGCGCAGTTCGACCTTGCGGACCTTGCCGGTGAGGGTCTTGGGCAGGGCCGGGGTGACCTCGAGGCGCTCGGGCAGGAAGCGGGCGTCCTGTCCGGCGTCGCGCAGGTGGGTGCGGAGTTCCTCCAGGGTGGGAGGGGTGTCCCCGTGGGGGACGACGACGGCGAGGATGGGGTCGTCGATGTGGCCGGTGGGGCCGACGATCGCGGCCTCGGTGACCTTGGGGTGGCCGGCGATGACCGCTTCGAGTTCGGCCATCGGCAGGACGATGCCGTCGCGCATGATGGCGTCCTTGGCGCGGCCCAGGACGCGGATGCCGCCGCGGCCGTCCTCGCGGGCCACGTCGCCGGTGTCGAACCAGCCGTCGCCGGTCAGTTCGGCGGCGAAGACGTCCTGGCGCTTGTAGTAGCCGAGCGCCTGGGAGGCGCCGCGGGCGCGCAGGCGTCCCACCGAGGCCCGCTGGGTGGGGTTGTTGCAGTTGTCGATGCGGATCTCCATCGAGTCGATCGGGCCGCCGTGGCTGTGGGCGGCCCAGTCCTGGTTGTAGTCCAGGCGGGTGATGGTGACCGGTCCGAACTCCGACATGCCCCACAGCGAGTAGGTGCGCGCGCCCAGGGTCTCGCGCAGCTCGTCGACGAGGCCCTGCAGTACGGGGGCGGCGCCGATGACGACGTGGCGCAGGGAGGACACGTCGTGCGGGTCGGTGCGCTGGGCGGCGGCGACCTGGGTGAGGGTGGGGGGCGGCCCGTAGAGGAGGGTGGCGCGGTAGCGCTCGACCAGGTCCAGCAGGCCGGGGTTGTCGGTGGCGTCCTGGAAGGCGATGGTGCCGCCGAGCATGACGCCGGCCAGGATGCCCTGGCCGAAGCCGGAGTAGTGCACGAGCGGGCTGGTGACGGTGGCCACCAGGTCGTCGCCGAGCATGAAGGTGTCGACGTAGCCGCGCACTCCGGAGTGGACGGTGTTCTGGCTGTGCAGGACGCCCTTGGACTCGCCGGTGGTGCCGGAGGTGAAGAGCACCACGAACGGGTCGTCGGGGGCGAGTTCGCGTCCGTCGAGCCGGCCCTCGTAGGTCTTCTCGTGGGGGACGGCGACGAAGTGGTCGTGGAAGTCGATGGCGTCGGCGAAGGCGTGGCCGCCGAGGACGACGACGTGTTCCAGCGGCAGTTCGTCCTTGAGGGCGAGGACGGTGGCGGCCAGCGGGTAGCCGTCCCATTCGGGGACGGTGACGCACACGGTGGCCTCGGTCAGGGCCAGGCGGTGGCGCAGTTCGTCCTCGCGGCAGACCGGGGCGATGGGGCAGATGACCGCGCCGACCCGCATGCAGGCGAACATCAGCGGCACGATCTCCCACCGGTTGGGGAGCTGGGCTGCGACGAAGTCGCCCGGGCGGACGCCGAGTTCGATCAGGGCGCCGGCGAACCGGTCGGTCAGGCGGGCCAGTTCGGCGTAGTCGAGGGTGTCGGTGCGCGAGTCGGCCAGGCGGCGGGCGGCGATGGCGAGCTTGTGCGGGCGCTTGGCGGCCTGGCGGCGCAGGTCGTCCAGGAACGTCTCGTCGCGCCACCAGCCGCGGCGGCGGTACTCGGCGGCGCGGTCCTCGGTGGTGGCCGAGGTCAGGCCGGTGTGCACGGCAGTGGTGGCGGTGGCGGTGGTGGTGGTCACCGGCGCTCCTTGCGGCGGGTGTCGAGCAGCTCGGGCAGCGGGTCGCCGGCCCGGGAGGCGGCGATCTGAAGCAGGTCGCGGGTGTTGCGGCGCACGGTGTCGGCGACCCAGTCGAACACCCAGGCCTTGCGGGCCTCGTGCCCGAGCTCGAACGGCACGACGCGGGTGACGGCCAGGGCGGCCGAGCCGGCGCCGCCGATGTTGGAGATGACGCCGGGCACCAGGGTGGCGCCGGATGCGCGCAGCTTCTCGCGGGCCTGCTCGGTGGAGGAGATGTTGCCGCCTTCGACGACCAGGCGGGCGCGCAGGCGGTGCGCGTTGTCGTCGTTGAGGGCGTGCTTCTGGGCGGCGAGGATCAGCAGGTCGGAGTCGACGTCGAGCCAGGCGTCGGGCTCGGTGGAGACGGTGACGTGCTGGGGCAGGCGGGTGCGGTCGATGCGGCCGAACTCGTCGGTGATGGCGATCAGGTCGGCGACGGGCAGGCGCTCGGCGCTGATGGTGCCGGCGATGTCGGCGACACCGACGATGACGTGTCCGCGGGCCTCCAGGAACTCGGCGACGGCGCGGCCCACCGCGCCGAAGCCCTGGATGACCACGCGGGCCGGCTCGGTGCGGGCACCGGCCTCCAGGGCGGTGATCGCGGCGACGCCGACGCCGTGGCCGGTGGCGTCGATCAGCGGCTCGTAGTAGGTGCGCCAGTCGATGGGCATGTCGGGGGCGCCGAGGCGGTAGCGGGGGTCGTAGCCGGCCTCGTCGAAGAAGATCGCGCGGTCGCCGGGGGTGACGCCCATGTCGATGCCCAGGTGGATGCCGCCGTGCAGGAGCGGCTTGACGGTGCGGCCGAAGGTGCGGAAGGTGCGCTCGCGGTCGGTGCCGTCGGAGACGATGCCGGCCTTGGCGCCGCCGATGGGCAGGCCGGCGAGGGTGAACTTGTGGGTCATGTCGCGGGCGAGGCCGGCGACCTCCTCCTCGGTGACCCCGGGGGTCATGCGGGTGCCGCCCATGGCCAGGCCGTTGTACAGCGAGTCGACGACCACCCAGCCCTTGATGTCGCCGCCGCTGCCGTTGAGGTGGACGGTGAAGGCGGGGTCTTGCTTTTCCAGATCACTCATTGCCGTTTCCTTGGATACGTCGTGGCCGAGGCGGGCCCGCCGCGCGCGCCGGGGGCGGCGCGCGGCGGCCGTCGATGGGTGGTGCGGTGCTGTACGGGCCGGCCCGGGACGGGGGCGGGGAGCCGTGCGGGGCCGGTGCTGGTCTCCGGGGGCCCGGCCCCGGCCCGGGGGCGGGCAGGGGGGCGGGGCGGAGCCGTGCGGGGCCGTGCTGGTCTCCCCCGAGGGAGTTGCGTGCCGTTCCGGGCCGGCCCGGGCCTGGTGCGGTGCCGGCCGGGGCCGGTGGTGCGGGGGTGGGGCCGGTGGTGCCGGTGGTGGTGCGTCCTACTGCTGGTAGAGCTGGGCGAAGCCGCGCAGGATCTCCATGCCGTCGCTGCGGAACTCCAGGTGGGCCTGGGCGCCGTGGATGCGGCCGTCGTCGGAGCGCAGGAACTCCACGGGCGCGTGCTCGGAGCGTCCGATGGAGCGGAAGCCCTGCGGGGCCTCCTGCAGGTAGAGGGTGTGGCGGTGGAAGACCGTCACGGTCGGCTTCACGTGGGTGAAGAGCGCCTCTTCCTTGTCGACCTGGACCTCGTAGCCGCCGACGCGCTGCGGCCCGTCCGCCAGGCGCCCGCCGTTGGCGACGGCGATGATCTGCATGCCGCCGCAGATCCCGAAGACGGGGACGTCGGCGTTCATGACCAGGTCGATGAGCGGCTTGTAGAACTCGGTGTCGTAGGCCCTCACCTTGGTGCCGCTGAGCACGATGGCCTGGTAGCGGCCGTCGAGCTTGGCGGGCACGGAGTCGGCGCGCACGGCGTCGGTCTCCGAGCCCAGGTCCTCGAAGCGCTTGCGGAGCTGCTTGAGGGAGAGGGTGCCGTTGTTGACCACTAGCACTCGGGATTGCGCCACGGGCGTGCTCCTCAGGTTCGCGTGATGACGGTGCCGGTGCGGGCCCGGAGCAGGTCCGACACGCTGGCGCTGCCGATGACGACCCGCTCCACGCCCGCCTCCAGGGCCTCGCCCGCGGCGCGCAGCTTCTTGCGCATGCCGCCGGTGGCGCCCTTGTCGCGGAACGCGGCCGCGTCCGCGGCGCTGATCCGCTTGACCGGTTCGCCGTCGATGAGCAGGTGGGCGACGTCGGTGACCAGGACCAGGTCGGCGGCGCCGGCGGCGCCGGCGATCGCTGCGGCCGCCCGGTCGGCGTCGGTGTTGATCTCCTGGCCGGCGTCGTTGCGGGCGAGCGGGGTGACCAGGTAGGCGTGGCCGGCCTGGAGGTTCTTCAGCGGCGCCGGGTCGACGCCGGTGATCGGGCCGACGAGGTTGTCCAGCTCGACGAGTTGCTTGTCGCGCCACCACCAGCGCTCGCCCGCCCCGGCCTTGACCAGGCCCTCGCTGCCCAGCAGCCGCTCGCCGGTGATACCGCGGGCCGAAAGGCGCGCGAACACCTCCTCGGCCATGGCCGCGCTGACGGTCTTGATGTCGGCGATGACCTCGGGCGTGGTCCAGCGGCTCTGGTTGCCGTAGCGGTCGCGCAGGATCGCCGACGGCTCGGTGTAGCGGGGGTTGAGCTCGCGCAGCGGCTTGGACCAGCCGTGCACCAGGATCAGCGGGTGGCTGCGGCCGTAGGCGGCCAGGTCGTCCCACCAGGCGTCGGCGAGGCCGTCCAGGCAGCTGCCGCCGAGCTTGACGACGGTGGGCACCGCCACCCCCGCGTCCGCGGTCGTGTTGGTGTTCTCGTGCGGGCTCATGCGGGCATCACCGGCTGCATGGTCAGGCCGGTCTCCTCCGGCAGGCCGAAGCGGATGTTCGCGGCCTGCACGGCCTGCCCCGCGGCGCCCTTGATCAGGTTGTCGAGGGCGGCGAGGACGACGATGCGCCCGCCCTCCTCGTCGTACAGGGCCGTCACGTCGCAGAAGTTCGAGCCGAGGACGGCCTGCGGGTCCGGCACCGGGATCAGTGTCTCGTTGTGCCGGCGCACCCGCACGAACCGGTGCTCCTTGTAGAAGCGGGTGTAGGCCCGCTGCAGGTCCCGCTGGGTGACGGGCTCGTCCGTGAACACGTACGCGCTGGTCAGCAGGCCGCGCACGTGCGAGACGCCGTAGGCGGACATCGTCAGCGAGTCGATGCTGCCCTGCTTGCCGCGCTCCAGGAAGTCCGCGACCTCGGCGGCGTGGCGGTGCCCGGTCGGCGCGTAGGGGGCGATCGCCCCGCTGCGGAACGGGTGCAGGTCCGCGGTGCGCAGCTGCAGGCCGCCGCCGCTGGAGCCGGACTTGCCGTCCACGACCACGGTCTTCAGGTGCAGGCCCAGGCCCAGGGTGAGGGGGGCGAGGCTGACGGTCAGCGCGGTGGCGTAGCAGCCGGGGATGGAGATCAGCCGGGCGTCGGGCAGTTGGTCCTTGACGAGCTCGGGGACCCCGTAGACGAAGCGGTCGGCGAGGTCGGTGGTCCGCTTGACCTTGGGGTACCAGCGGTCGTGGAGCTCGGGGGTGCGGATGCGGTAGGCGCCGGAGAGGTCGACGATGGCGGCGACCTTGTCGGCGAGGAGTTCGGACAGCTGCGCGGAGACCGGGGCCGGGGTGGCCAGGAAGAGGACGTCGACGTTCGCGACGGCCTCCTCGGTGACCGGCTGGACGGTCAGGCCGAGGTCCAGGCGCAGGTTGGCGTGGAGTTCGGCCGGGCGGCGGCCGATGTTGGAGGATCCCCCGAGGAAGGTCAGTTCCATCTCGGGGTGCTGGGTGATCAGTCTGATCAGATCGCCGCCGGCGAGCCCGGAGGCTCCGACGACACCTGCTCGGATCATGCGAGGATCTCCTGGACGTACGAGCCGATGGCGGTGGGGATGTCCGCCGCGGTGGTGGAGGCCACGCCCTTGAAGGCGGGGGCGTGGTTGACCTCGTTGACGACGAGGCCTTCGTCGGTGCGGAACAGGTCGACGCCGTAGATCCCGGCGCCGAGTTCGGCGATGACCGCGTCGACGATCTTGACGAGGTCGGGGTCGTGGGCGAGCGCGCTGGACTGGTTGCCCAGGGCCGCGTTGCTGCGCCAGTCGGTGCCGGCGCTGGAGAACTCGGCGGCGGCGACGATCTCGTTGCCCACGACCAGGCAGCGCACCGAGCTGCCGGCGGCGAGGAACGGCTCGACCAGGCAGGCCTGTTCGAAGGCGTGGCCGAGGTCCTCGACGTAGTCGTAGACAGAATGCGCGAGGTCGCTGTCACGGATCAGGGTGACGCGCTTGCCCATCCCGCCGAAGATCGGCTTGAGGACCACGGGCACGCCGATCTCCTCCAGCGCCTTGGCGAAGTCCTTGCGGGACAGCACCAGGCGGTAGTCGGGCACCGGCACGCCGGCGCCGCGCAGCACGGTGCGCAGCAGTGCCTTGTTCTCGCAGGCGTTGATGGCGCGGGCCGTGTTGAGGACCGGGATGCCGGCGGCCTCGGCGAGGGTGGCGATCAGTCCGCCGCGGGTGTAGCTGCGGCTGCGTACCAGCAGGGCGTCGTAGTGGTGGATGGCCGCGGCGTCCAGGCCGCCCAGGCACAGGGATTCGTCGTTGAGCCAGTCGACGGACAGTCCCAGGGCGGGGCCGGCCTTGATCAGCTCGCGTTCCTCCCAGCTGATCCGGTCCGCGACGATGGCGATGTTGGCGGCCATGTTTACTGGCCCCAGTCGCGGAGCTGGACCTCGACCATCTGCAGGGTCAGCTGGCCGCCCTGCACGTCCTCCACGCGCAGGGTCAGCATGCACTCCGGGCAGGCCAGGGTCTCGCCCTGGACGACCGGCGGGACGGTCAGGTCGGTCTCGCACTCGGGGCAGACACCGGAGAGAGTGGCGGTGGACATCAGTGGACTCCAAGAAGGTGAGGCTGGAAGAACGGAAATCGGTGGTACGGGCACGCCGGTGGTGCGGTGGTGCGGGCGGGCCGGTGGTGCGGTGGTGCGGGCGAGCCGGTGGTGCGGTGGTGCGGCTTGCGTCGGGGCGGGGCGGGCAGGGCCCCTGGTCCCGAACGGTCGCAGGGCGGACGGCAGTTGGTTCTTGCCGGCGTGCGCGCGTGGACCGGTGGCTCGGTGGGCGTGGTGACGGGTGGTGAAGGGGTGGCTCCGGTTCCCGTCCGGTCCGGTTCCCGTCTCCGGTCCGGTTCCCGGTCCGTGGCCGGCCGTGGGGTGCCGGCGGGGTCCGTCCCGCGGGGCCGACGGCCCGGGGCGCAGGGATCGGGGGGGGGCTGTCCGGGGAGTTGTCCCGGGGGGTGTCCGGTGGGTTGTCGGGGGGTGGAAGGCCTGCAACCCGGCGGCAGTGCACGCAGGTTGCCTCGGCCAGCCCCGCTCAGAAGGGGCGCTTCGGCACGGGGCGCCCGGGCCCGGCAGTGCTGCTCCGTGGGAGCGGAGCAGGGGATCTGCCGCGGCCCGCCCCTGCGGACGGCACGCCCGGAAAGGGACGCTGCGGGTGGGACCGCCGCGGTGGGGCGTCCCGGGTGGGGCGGCTTCGGTGGGCCCGGGGGGGTGGGTGGGTCAGGCGGCCTGGAACTCGATGGCGGCCTTGCGGATCGCGTCGCGGTCCAGCAGCGGCGCCCCGTTGGATTCCTGACGGTTGATCAGCCAGGGGGTGAACGCCTCGACGTCGACGAAGACGCCGGAGTCGGCCAGCGCCCACTTCACCAGCGCCGGGGTCAGGCGGGTGCGCACGAGCAGCTCGCGGCTGTTGCCGACCAGCTCGGCGGGCAGCGTCTCGTAGGCCTCCGGGTGGGTGAGCTGACCGGGCAGCTCGTAGGCGAAGGAGTGCGGGGTGGTCGGCCCGGACTGGAACGCCTCGCCCAGGCCGGCGCCCTTGAGCGCGACCTTGGACAGCTCGGTCAGGTGCGAGAGGTCGAAGCGGGTGTCGCCGTGGATGACGCGCAGCGAGGTGAGCAGTTCCGCCAGCGGGGCGTTGCCGCCGCGCTCGCCGATGCCGCCGACCGTGGCGGAGATCCACTTGGCGCCGGCGCGCACCGCGGCCAGGGAGTTGGCGACCGCCATGCCCAGCATGTTGTGGGAGTGGATCTCGATCTCGGAGCCGTCGATCGCGGTGAGGTCGGCGATCACCTCCTCCATCTGCCACGGCGACAGGTAGGCGACGGTCTCGGCGAGGCGGAAGCGGTCCGCGCCGGCCTCGAAGCCCGCCGCCACGTAGGGCACCAGGCGCTCGGCGGGGGTGCGTGCGCCGTCCTCGCCGCTGAAGGTGACGTGGAAGCCGCGCTCCTTGGCCTGCGTGATCGCGGAGCGGGCCAGCGTCTGCAGGAACCTGGCGCTCGGCGAGCCGAGCTTGAGGCGGGCGTGCTGCTCCGAGGTGGGGATCGAGTACATGATGTGCTTGACGCCCAGGCGCTCGGCCTCGTCGAGGGCGGTCGCCACCTGCTGACGGTCGCGCACCACCACGAGGGTCATGCTGCGCTGCGGGCCGACGGCCTCGTGGGTGGCCAGGACCAGGTCGGCGTCCTTGGAGTTCGGACCGGCGACCATCCCGACCTCGACCAGGTCGACGCCCGTCCTCACCAGCAGGTCCGCGATGCGGGCCGCGTCCCTGGGACCGAATTCGACACCCGCCATGTGTGCGGAATCCCGCAGCGTCGCGTCGGATATGTGCGGCAGTATCGGGAGTGTGTCTCCGTGCTCTGATGTTGCCATTGCCGTTCCCTCCTCCTGTATCCGGGCGGATTCCCCGGATCGGGCTCTGGACTGAATTCCCGCCCCTCTTGTACGGGCGAGGGGATCGAGCCAAAGCGCGGTGGTGCGGTGCGCCGATGACCATCCTGTCGGCCCCGGCCAGGGCCCGGCAATGTTCCTCGTGTCGGGCTTTGTCAAGGACTGTCAGCGAACGTCACAGGCCGTTTCGGCCCTGCCAAATCTCCCCCGGCCGCCAACCGCCCGGCCCGCTTTTCCGCCGCCGGCGGCCGGGCGCCGTCCGGGGACATCGGGCCCGGGAGCGGGGAGGTCTGGCGCCTCGCCGACGGCCGCATTCCGCCCGGTGGCGCCGATTTCCCCGCCGGCACCGCCCCCGAAACCGCCGCACAACGCCACCGCGTACGTCCGTGTGGCCCACACAGCCCCACCCTGACAAGTACATGCCTTCCTGGCGCGGGGCAAGAGGCCCACCCCGCACCCGGGACAGGGCGCAGCAGGTGCGTCGCGCACGCGGGCCACCCCTTGACCGCGGCCGGCAGCTGGCCCGTCTCCTCCCCCAATCCCCCATTCCGGCGGTCGAGTTGATGCAGCGCTCTGCGAGGCCGGGGGCGGCGGTTGTTGTGCGGGGGATGCCCGGATGCCGGTTGCGGGCCGACCGGGGTGGCGCCGGGGGCGCACGACGCCGTGTGCCACAGTGACGGGCATGGTGGACTGGCAGTCCGAGAGCCCGCAACTCCGGGCGTTCCTGGAGTCGTTGAACCGCGGCGATGTCCTGTCCGGCATTGTCGCGGCGATCGAGCGGTTCGGGGTCTTCGTGGCCCTGGACGACGGGCCCGCCCACCCCGTGTTCCCCGGCGTCGGGTTCATCACCGTCCCCGAGCTGTCCTGGCGGCGCATCGGCGCTGCCGCCGACGTCGTCGAGGTCGGACAGCGCGTCTCGTGCGAGTTCCTCCAGTTCGACACCCACAACGCGGAGTCGAGGCTGTCCTTGTGCGGTCCGGACCCGGGCCCTGCACGGTTACCTGCGGTGGCACAACGCCAACGCCCGCCACCGCGACATCCCGGACGCCCTTCTCGCCGCGAACGCGCCTGCGCCCACAGCGAGAAGGGCGTACGCCGGGGTTGGCCGAGAGGTTCAGGTCGCGGCCCGACCCGGCACTGCGCGTGATCAGAGCGCCAATGATGCGCGGAACGCATCGAATGTGTCGCGGAGTTCGACGGCGTCGATGGGATCGATCTCCATCTGCAGGTGACACACCTCGTCGTCGCCGTTGGGAGTCAGGCGCGCGAAGAAGGCAAAGCCGTCCCCGACGGGTTCAGCGCCCAACGCCAGCGGATTGTTGCGACCGGGAGTCACAGCCTCCCAGAATCGAGAGCCCGATGGGGCGCGCAGGTGAGAGAGCATCCGTGCCGCGAAGTCCGCAGCTTCTTCCCTGGTGAGGTGGGCGGGGTAGTCGGCCGACAGCGAGGAACACCAATCGGCAGCGACCCGCCAGCGGTCCTCACCGACCTGAACCAGCTCCAGCCACGCTTCACCGTCGCCGAGGCGTAGCTGCGGCATTCCCATCGCCATACCCTCCGACCTTCGCACCCTGGGCCTGCGATCCTACCGAGACGCCTCCCCTGAAGCCGTTGCGCCCTCGACCCGGCGAACCCATGCGGTCACGGAACTATTTGCCGCCCAGGGCCTCCACCAGCTGCGGCAGGTGGCCGCCGGCGACGGCGAGGGCCAGGTGGTCGTGGAAGTCGCGGCTGTGGACGATCCGCCCCTCGCGCACCCGCAGCACCTGGATGTTGGCGGCCTCGAAACTGCGGCCGCCCTCCCGGTGTTCGACCCGGTAGTCCCATTCGGCGACGACCACCTGCGGGTCGTCGGTCCCCCGCACCACCACGTTGCGCGCCGCCAGGCGCAGCGGCGAGTGCGCGGCGACCTGGGCGAAGCGCTCCTCCAGGGCGGCCCGCCCCTGGATGCGGCGTGGTCCGACGGGTTCGAAGACGGTCTCCACGACCGCGTCCTCGGCGTACAGTTCGCCGAGTTCGTCGAAGCGTCCTGCGGTGATGCGCTCCAGCAGTGCCTCGAACACCTCGCGCGGCGTCCGCGTTTGCGACATGATCAACCCCCTGGTTCGATCCGCCACCGGAACCGGACCGGCGGCTCCGCCCAGACGATACGGACTCGCCACTCCGGTTGTCCAGGGTGGAGTTCCGCCACCCCCGGAAAGGAGTTGACCGCTTGAACGGCGCCCAGGAGCGCCCGCTGCGCGCGGACGCGGCCCGCAACCGGGCCAGACTGCTGGATGCCGCCACCGAGGTGTTCACCACCCGCGGCATCGCCACGCCGACCGAGGAGATCGCCCGCGCCGCCGGCGTCGGGGTCGGCACGCTCTTTCGCCACTTCCCCACCAAGGAGGCGCTGCTGGAGGCGGTGATGGTGCGCCGCCTGGAGGAGATCGCCACCACGACCGCACAGTTGGCCGCCGACGCCGAGCGCCCCGACGGCGACAGCGGCGACGGCAGCGACGGCAGCGGCAATGGTGGGGCGTTCTTCGCCGCGTTCCGTGTGGTGGTCGACCGGTCCGCGGGCAAGGACGAGTTCACCCGGGCGCTCGCCGCCGCGGGCGTGGACGCCCACGCCGCGCTGCACGCGTCGGGAACCGCGATCCGCGAGCACCTGGCCCGCCTGCTCGCCGCGGCGCAGCGCGCCGGTGCGGTGCGCCGCGAGGTGGGCCTGGCCGAGCTGTTCGCGCTGCTGGTGGGCACCACCACCGCCGTGGAGCAGTTGCAGGACGACCCGGCCGCGCGCGAGCGGGTGTTCACGGTGGTCTTCGACGGCCTGCGCCCGCACTGACCCCGGCGGGCGGCCCGGGCCGCCCGCCGCCGGCCGGCGCGGCCCCGCGCCGTCAGGATGCGGCGAGGGCGGCGGTGAGCGGGCAGCGCGGGGCGCGGCCCAGCAGGCGGCGCAGATCACCTCCGGTGCGGGAGAGGAATCCGGCGGCGATGGCGGAGCAGGTGCCCACCAGCATCGGTGTCTGGAACGGCTCGGCGCCCGAGGCGGCGGCGTGTGCGCGGGCCCGGGCGAGGGTCTGCGGCTCGTAGGTGACGTGCGGGCCGTGGGCGCGGGCCAGATCGGCGCCGCCGATCGCCTGCTCGCCGACGAGTTCGTACACCCGGCCCGCGTGGGCGCCGGGGTGCTGCGCCACGTGGGCCGCGGCGTCGGCCAGGTCCGCGCGGGCGACGGCCGCCAGGCGCCCCTCGCCGAGCGGCGCCGTGATCCGTCCCTCGGCCGACGGCGCCGCCAGCGCCCCCAGCAGTTCCGCGTAGAGGCCGTTGCGCAGGATCGTCCAGCCCATGGGCCCGGAGCGCAGCCGGCGTTCGGTCCACCGGTGCGCCAGCGCGTAGGGCAGGTGGTCGCCGTCGGCGGTCAGGCTCGTGTAGACGACGTGCCGGACCCCGGCCTGCTCGGCCGCGTCCAGGGCCGCGCCGTGCCGGGCGATGACGGTGTCGTCCTCGCCGTAGCCGGCGGACACCATCACCAGCACCTCGACCCCGGCGAAGCCGGCGGCCAGCGTGGCCGGCTCGTCGAAGTCGATGCGGCGCACCGGCAGTGCGGTCTCCGGGCGACGCGGGTCGCGTGTGCCGAGGACGGTGTCCTCCCGTGTGTCCTCCCGTGCGGCCAGCCGATCGGCCGTCAGTGCTCCCAGGGCGCCCGCGGCTCCCGTCACCATGATCATCAGGTTTCCCCGTTCCGGTAGGTTCTCTTCTCGGCAACGGAGATCATCCTGCGCGGCGGCGCCGGGGAGCGTAAGGAGGCACTTGCGTGTCAGCAGGGCACACCGAGGTAACCACCACCGCGCCCGTCGTCAGCTGCGGCGAGCCGCACGAGGACTGCGGGATCCGTGAGGTCCTCGACCGGATCGGCGACAAGTGGTCGGTCCTGGTCGTCGTCGAACTCGCCCAGGGCGTGCGCCGCTTCCGCCGGCTGCAGCGGGCCGTGCCCGGCATCTCCCAGCGGATGCTCACCCTCACCGTGCGCCGTCTGGAACGCGACGGACTGCTCACCCGCACCGTCCACCCCACCGTGCCCCCGCAGGTCGACTACGAGCTCACCCCGATCGGCCACAGCCTCACCCACCTGGTGAAGGCCCTCGCCGACTGGTCGGCCCAGCACCGCGACGCCCTCGCCCGTGCCCGCCAGGACTTCGACGCCGCCCACCCGGACGCCGGCATCCGCTGACCCTGCACCCGCCCCTGCACCCGCGGCCGGCCACACCCACCGGCCGCGCAGGCCGCGGCCCGGGCGGCGCCACGCCGTTGCGGCGCAGCGTGGGCGGCCGGCCGGGCAGTGGCGGGTGTTCGACAGCGCCGACCTCATGAGCCGGCGGGACGTCACCGACGAAGCGCCGGCCGTCACCCGCGAGGTCCCGCAAAGGCCCGACCCGGGGGTTCGTCGTCCCCGCCTCCCGCTGGCAGCACCCCGGGGCCGGGCCCCGGCCGCCACCGCGACGCAGCCGGCCCGGCACCCCCGCTCAGTAGGGGTGCCGGGCCGGAGACTGCGGGCCGCGGCCGGGGGTGCGGGCGGGTGGGACGCCCGCGCCGGGGGTGGGATCGGCCGGCGGTTCGGTGCGGTGCGGTGGTGGGAGCGGACGCGGTGGACGTGCGGCCCGGGCGGGGTGGCCGCCCGGGCCGCACGTGGACGGGTCACGGCCGGGGGCGGGGGGTGGCCGCCCGGCCGGGACCCGGAGGGGGTGGGTCAGCCGCGGCCCAGGCGGTAGCCGACGCCGTGGACCGTGATGATCCATTTGCCGCCGAGTTTGGCCCGCAGGTTGCTCACATGGGTGTCGATCGTGCGGGTGGACGCCACCCACGTGGTGTCCCACACCCGGGCCATGAGTTCCTTGCGGGACAGCACGGTCTTCGGATCGGCCGCCAGGGTGTGCAGAAGGTCGAACTCCTTGGCCGTCAGCACCACCGGCCGCCCGTCCAGGCGCACCTCACGGGTCGTGCCGTCGATGTGCAGCGGGCTGAGCGAGATGGTGTGGGAGACCTGCGGGCGCGGATGGGCCCGGCGCAGCACCGCCTCGATGCGGGCCAGCATCTCGCGGATCCCGCAGGAGGCGAGGACGCAGTCGTCCGCTCCGGCCTGCAGGGCCAGTACCCGGTCGAGTTCGGTGTCGCGGGTGGCGATGGAGATGATCGGCTTGTCCCCGGTGCGGCGGATCAGCCGGCACACCTCCAGGCCGTCGAGGTCGGGCAGGTCGAGGTCGAGCAGGACCATGTCGCACTGCTGGTGCGCGGCCAGCGCCTGCGCGCCGGTGTCGACACTGCTCGCCGTGTAGCCCTGGCGCTGCAGATCGCGCACCCGCAGCTGCGCGGTGACGGCATCACCCGCGACGACCAGCACCGCCACCACCCCCACCGCCGCCCCCTGCCCCTGCCCGGGCGCGGGCGGGAAGGCCGCGGACGGGAAGGCCGCGGACGGCAGGGCCGCGGGCGGCAGGGCGGCGGGCGGCAGGGCGCCCGTGGCCGTCGCGGCCGAGGAGGTCGTCACCGCCGAGGCGGCGAGAGCGGCGGGCGCCGCCGCGGCCACCGGTTGGCACGCACGCGCCCGGTGGGCCGGGCGTGCCCCGGTTCTGGGCATCTGATACGTCATCTGAGTCATGGCTCCCCCGGGGATTCGTAAGCCGGTCGGGCGTGTGGGTAGCGCCCTGGCGCCGCGCGCCATCCGTTCGGCGGCCACCGCCCGGAACGCCTCCGGGCCGGTGATGGACGTGTGCGAGGTCATGGACCGAAGCGCTTCGACGACCGCCCTGCGCCGGCGGCCGGACGCGCCGGTGGCGGGGCGCCGCAGCACGCCCTGCGCCTCGGCCCGGACCGGGTGGGCGGTACGGGCGGCCCCGGCCGGGCACGCGGCACGGGCCGTGCGGGCGACGTGAGCGGGACGTGCGGTGCCCGTGGTGCGGGCGGCAGGGCCCCGCAACAGCGCCGGGGCGGCGGAGCGAAGGCCACCGGCGCGCGCCTGACCGATCGTCACCATGCCCTCCCCTGCCCAGGATCGACCGGCCCGCCCTGCCCCCGGCGGCCCATGATTCAAACATACACTCTAGTCCGTTTCATGGCCACAGGCTAAAGATGGATGACGGTTCATCAATATCCCACCGTACGACGGGATGCGGGTGCACCGCTGCCCGATCGGGCACCGTGCAGCGGTGATGCTGCCGCCCGCTCATGAAATGCACTCAGATCCATGTTTGTATGAGAGGATAATCGTGAACCAACATGCAACGAAGTCGATGCAGTGGAGGCCCCGTGCGCCAGCCCTCGGACGAAGCAGCGCCCGCCGCGCCGCGACGCGAGCGCAAGAAGGAGCGCACCCGGGAGCACGTGTACGCGGCGGCGGTCGCCCTGTTCAGCCGCCAGGGCTACGCGGACACCTCCGTCACCCAGATCGCCGAACAGGCCGGCATCGGACGCGGCACGTTCTTCAACTACTTCCCGCACAAGGACTGCCTGATCAACATCTGGACCCAGGAACGCGTCCGCAAGCTCCACCGCCGCCTCGCACCCCGCCTGCGCAACGCCCCCGACACCGCCGGGGCGCTGCGCGCGTGCATGTCCACCCTCAGCGACCTCAACGAGGAGGAACCCGAGCTGAGCGCCGCCATGCTCACCGCCTGGATCCAGACCGGACGCCTCCTGCAGCCCGGCCCGCCGCTCGGCGCGATCCTCACCGACATCGTCGAACAGGGCCGCACCCGCGGCGAGATCCACACCACCGCCAGCGCCGAACAGATCGCCGGCGCCCTGCGCGACCTCTACATCGGCGCCCTCCACCGCTGGAGCCACCCCGCCGCCGACCGCGCCCACGGCCGTCTGGACACCGAACTCCAACAAGCCCTCAACCTCCTCCTCCACGGCCTCACCCCCCACCACCCCCCACCCCGCCCCCGCCCGGGTGCACGCGCCGGCGCCGGCGCCGACACCTGCACCGCAGGCAGCCGCTAGGCCTGTCTTGTGGATCAGGTCGGACCAGGCCGCGGCGTCTGGGTGCGTGCATCGCAAGGCGGAGGTGGGGGCACCTCCCGGCCGAAGGCTGGGGGCGGAGTCCATGCGGTGGGGGCACCTCCCGGCCGAAGGCTGGGGGCCATCGGCGACCGACGACAACGCGGCGTGGGGGTACCTCCCGGCCGGAGGCTGGGGGCGTGCGTGCCCAGGCGTCGCAGCCCCGGCCCGATCCACAAGACAGGCCCTGGTGCCGCCCCGCGCACGTTCGTGAAGGCGTGCCGAAGGGCGGGTCCGGACACGTCGGTCGTGTCAGGCGAACGAGAAGTGCGCGGCGGCTTCGGCGGGCGTGGTTGCCTGGCGGCGTCCGGGGACGTCGTGGACGGCGGTCGCGCCCTCGGAGCGCAGTTGGTCGGCGGTGGCATGTCGGGCCGCGATCGCGGCGTAGGCGCGGACGTCCGCGGCGGTGATGTCAGTGCGGCCTCGCTCCGCGTGCTGCCGCAGGAGGTCGGTGAGGTCCGGGTTGAATCGCAGCATGGTCACCGGGGCGTTGTAGCGCCTGGCGAGGGCGACGAGTCGTGCGCGCGCCTGCGGGGTGACGTTCGTGGACTCGGCGAGCGCGCTGTGCCCGGTCGCGAGCCTGCGGCGACCCTGCGGTCGCGTTCCTCGAAGATCCGCCCGTCCGCCGCCTCCGAGTCCGCGTCGGCGGGTGACGTGCCGAAGAGTTCCGCGCGGATCCCGTCGCTGGACATCACGGCCTCTGCGTCGATCTGCCGACGCTCGATCAGTGCCCGAACGAAACTGGTCTTGCCCGAGGCGGGAGGGCCGACGAGGATGACCAGTCCCGCGGGCACACGGACCGGCCCCGAGCCGCCCGGCACGAGAGCGTCGAGGTGGAGGTGGCCTGCGCAGTCGAGGGCCTCTTCGGCGGAGCCGGCAGGCAGGCCGCCGGGCAGGACGCTGTCCCTGTAGGTGTTGCTGCCGGCCAGGTAGAGGGCGAAGCCCCAGGTGTGCAGCACGCCCGTGAAGCGCAGGCGACACAGCGGGACGATCTGCTCGCCGGGCAACTCGGCTGCCACATAGGCGAACCCGCAGCGGAAGCGGACCGTGATGGCGTTCACCTGCGGCCATCGCTCACGGGCGCGGCGGTTCAGGCCCTGGCGGAGGAGGTGCTGCATCGATTCCGGGGGGGTTCTTCGGCACGGATCCATCCTGACGTGCGGCGCGTCGGCCCGCCCTGGTCATTGATCGCTGTCCCGGGCGACCGGTCCGTCCCGGTGAGCCCACCCGGCAGGAGTTCGAATACCGGCGCCACGGCACCACCTCACTCGTCACGGCGCCCGACGTCCGCAGCGCCGAGGTGCTCACCGAGGTGACCGCCCGCAACGACGCGGTGACCTTCACCCGCTTCCCGGACCGACTCGATCGGGCGATCGCGCCAAAGAGGACCGGCAAGGTACCGGGTGTGGGATGTGTCACCGTCACGCCCGCGGGGCGGTCCGGCCCGTTTACGATCATCGGCGCCGGGAGCGGGGCCCGCCGTGCCACGGCAGCGGCCCGTCGGGCGACCGGCGACCGGAGCGAGGAGAAGCGCACGTGACCACCCCCACCGCCGTGCCCGACAGCTACTACCAGCGCACCGGCGAGCACCGCTTCAAGCCCACCCTCCACGCCCAGGGCGCCTGGCACCCCGACGAGCAGCACTTCAGCCCGCTGGGCGGACTCGTCGTCCACGCGATCGAGTGCCACCGGGCCGGACGCCCGGACGACGGCCTGGCGCTGGCCCGGATCAGCTTCGACATACTCGGTCTGATCGCTCTGGAAGAGTGCGAGATCACGGTGGCGACCGTCCGCCCCGGACGCACCATCGAGCTGGTCGAGGCGACCGTGGTGATCGGGGACCGCGCCGTGGTCCGGGCCCGCGCATGGTTCCTCGCCGAACTCGACACCGCCGCCGTCGCCGGCACCCACGAGGTCCGCATCCCCGCGCCGCAGGAGTTCGAGCCCTGGACAATGGGCGGGATGTGGGACGGCGGCTACATCGCCTCGATCGACGTCCGCCGCCGCGCGATCGCCCCGGGCCGGGCCACCGCCTGGATCACCACCCCCCTCGAGCTGGTCGCCGGGGAACCCAGCAGCGCGCACGCCTCCTTCGTCGCCCTGGTGGACACCGCCAACGGCATCGCCGCCCGGCAGCGGCCCACCGAATGGATGTTCCCCAACACCGACCTGACGATCCACCTCTTCCGCCGCCCCGAGGGCCGCTGGACCGGCCTGGACACCAGCGTCAGCTTCGGCCCCACCGGCCACGGCATCACCAGCACCGTCCTGCACGACCGGCACGGCCCCCTCGGCCGCGCCGAACAGATCCTCACCGTCCGCCCCCAGAACACCACCTGACCCACCCCCACCCCGGCCCGACACCACTCGGGCCGACACCCCCCGGGCCGACACCCCCCGGGCCGACACCGCCCGGGCCGACACCGCCGGGCGACGGTGCAGCCCCCTCGCATGCCGGCCCCCGGCCGGCCCCCGGCCCCCGGCCCCCTGCCCCCTGCCCCCGCGGCAAGCGGGCAGGCCCCCGGCCCCTGCTCCGAACGCACGGGCGACGCGCCGCCGTCGACCGACGCGACCCGCACCGTCCCCACCCGCGCCGTCCTCACCCGCGCCGTGCTCACCCCGCGCCGTGCTCACCCCGCGCCGTGCTCACCCCGCGCCGTGCTCACCCGGACGGTCCTGCCCGGCTGTGTCACGCGCAGCGGCTCGCCGGGGCCGTGCCTAGAGTCGGTAGCCGCAGATCAGGACGTTCGTCCGGCTTCCGGGCGGACCGGACGGAAAGGGCGGGTCGGCCCATGGCACGTCGTCCCAACATCTTGCTGATCGTCACCGACGAGGAGCGCGCTGTCCTGCCCCGGGCGTCGGGGTACGCGCTGCCGGCCAGGGAGCGGATCGCCGAGCGCGGTGTCACCTTCGACCACTACTACACCGCCTCCGCGCAGTGCAGTTCGGCGCGGTCGGTCCTCTACACCGGGCAGCACCTGCCGCTGACCGAGATCTACGACAACGACAACATCCCCTACATCCGCCCGCTCGACCCCGATCTGGGCACCCTGGGCACGATGCTGCGCTCGGCCGGCTACTACTGCACCTACCAGGGCAAATGGCACCTGTCCAACGCCTACGTCTCGCCGCAGAACCCGGCCCCCACCACCGACGCCCTGGAACCGTACGGGTTCAGCGAGTTCAACACCTGGGGCGACATCGACGGCGGCGCCTGGGCCGGACTGAAACTCGACCCGGTGATCGCCGGACAGGCCGTGCACTGGCTGCGCGACCGCGCACCCGTCGTCGCGGCGCAGCAGCCGTGGTTCATGGCGGTGAACTTCGTCAACCCGCACGACATCATGAGCTTCGACTACGGTGGCCGGCCCCAGGTGCAGTTGCCGTCGCCGCTGGCCCATGCGGTGCGGATGAAGGCCGCCGCCGACATTCCGCTCTACCGGCGGCGGTGGGACTTCGACCTGCCCGCCAGTCTGCACGACGACCTGTCCGGTGCCGCCCCGGCGATCACCGAGTACCGGCGCATGATCGACACCGTGTTCGGGCCGGTCGCCTCCGACGAGCACTGGTACGAGGGCCTGAACTTCTACCTCAACGCGCTGCGTGACGTCGACCGCAGCATCGAGCACGTGCTGGACGCCCTCGACGCCTCCGGGCAGGCCGGTGAGACCGTCGTGGTCCTCACCGCCGACCACGGTGAGATGGCCGGCTCCCACGGCCTGCGGCAGAAGGGCAGCCTGGTCTACGACGAGAACCTCCACGTCCCCCTCGTCATCGCCCACCCCGACCTGAGCGGGGGCATGCGCAGCGGCGCCCTCGCCTCCGCGGTCGACCTCGCCCCCACCCTCCTGGCGTTCGCCGGCCTCGACCGGGCCGACACCGCCACCCGCCACCCCGCCCTCAAGGGCCACAGCCTGCTGCCCGCGCTGGAGGGCACCCGGGTGCGCGAGGGCGTGCTGAGCGCCATCGAGTCGATCATGATGCTGGATGCCGACTTCTGGTTCGAGTTCGCCGACCCCGACGCCCCCCGGCGCATCGCCGCCGGTCAACTGCGCCCGGACTGGACCAAACGCGGCTTCCTGCGCGCCTGCAACGACCACCGCTACACCTTCGGCCGCTACTTCTCCCCCCTGGACCCGAACCGGCCGCGTACCGTCGACGAGCTGTACGCCCGCAACGACGTCGTGCTCTACGACCGCCAGGACGACCCCGCCCAGATGCGCAACCTCGCCGCCGACCCCGCCCACCGCGGCCTGGTCACCCACTACAACACCCTGCTGGAACAGCTGATCGACACGGAGATCGGCACCGACACCCGCGCCTGGGTCACCGAACGCCCACGCCTGCTGGGCTGGCCCACCTGGCACGGTGACACCGAACCCGCCGCCCATGCCGCCACCGGACACTGACCCGCGCCCCCGCCCCCGGGAAGCGGCGCCGGCCCCGGGCCGATGACATCCCGTCACCGCCGACCCGGGCCCCGCCCTTCCGCCACCACCTTCCGCCAGGACCTGTCCGGCAGGACCTCCGTCAGGGCCTTTTGCCAGGGACCTGTCCGGCTCATTCGGTCGTGTGACAAGATCGCGGGATGCTACGACTCACCGACTTCATCATCGACTGCCCGGACACGATGAAGCTGGCAGCCTTCTACTCCGAGGTGACGGGGCGTCCGGTCAAGGACAGCAGTACCGAGCACTGGGCCGGTATCCAGTTCGGCGAGATCGAACTGGCCTTCATCCAGGTGGAGGACTACCGCGCCCCGCAGTGGCCCGACAGCGAGCACCCCAAGCAGTTCCACCTCGACTTCGAGGTCGACGACATCGAGGCCGAACAGCGCCGTGTCCTGGCCCTCGGCGCGACCCTGCAGCGGGACTGCACCGGCCCCGACGGCTACGGCTTCCGCGTCTACACCGACCCCATCGGCCACCCTTTCTGCCTCTGCCGCAACAAGGGCGTCCTCTGGACCGATCAGGGCCCCGTCTGGCCCGAGCGCGGCCAGTAGGCCCCGCTTCGAAGCAGGTGGAGCCATGCGTCGACGGCGGTGACGTCGACGCATGGCCGGGCCGGCGGACGGCGCGCCCGCCGAACCGGGCGGCCGGCGCCCGGTGGCGTGCGAGGCGGCCGCCGTCCCCGCGGCCACCAGGCACGGCCGCCCGGCACGGGAACAGCCCCACGGCGAAGCCGCCACCGTCCCCACCGGCCCCGGTCGGCGTCACGGCGGAGCGTCGCAAACACCCCGGCAGGCTTCGGCAAGGACGGCGCGGCGCGGTCTCACCAGGGAATCGGCCCGTCCTCGGCCACAAAGGCGCCCGTCGGGCCGCCTGCGCCCACCGTCGCCAGGTCGACCGCCACGGCCGCGCCCTCCTGCGCCGTGCGCATCCCGGTGTGGCGGTTGAGGTCGGTCGCGCAGTAGCCGGGACTCACCGCGTTGACCAGGATCCCTTCGGCGCGCAGTTCGTTGGCGTAGAGCACGGTGATCGCGTTCAGCGCGCTCTTCGAGGTGCAGTACGGCAGGAGAACCGAGAAGTAGGCGGACCACGGGCTGCCCGGGTCGGCCAGATGGGTCAGGGAGCCAAGTTCGCTGGACATGTTGACGATGCGTGCGGCGCCGGAGCGGCGGAGCAGGGGAAGCATGGCATGGGTCACCGCGATGACGCCGAACACGTTGGTCTCGTACACCTGCCGGACGGTGGCGGCCGCGGTCTCACTCGGGTTCTGCGGTCCGGCGGCGATCGCGGCGTTGTTGACGAGGATGTCCAGGCGCCCGAACGTGGCGTCGATGTGCCGGGCGGCGGCCCGGACCGAGACGTCGTCGGTGACGTCCAGCGGCACGAACCGTACGTCGGCGCCGTCGGCGCGAAGCTCCGCGGCCGCCTCCTCCCCGCGCTCGGCGTCGCGCGCGCCGATCAGCACGGTGATGCCCAGGGCCGCGAGCCGGCGCGCCGTCTCCTTGCCGATGCCCTTGTTCGCGCCGGTGATCAGAGCAGTCTTGTGCGAAGTCGTCATGGCCCCCAGCCTCCCCCCGCCCACCGGCGGCAGGGAAAGACCGGAAGACTCTGGATCTATAGTCCACAGATATGAGTGAGCTGGAGGTCCGGGAGCTGAGGTACTTCATCGCGGTCGCCGAGGAACTGAACTTCAGCCGGGCCGCGCAACGCCTGGCCATCGCGCAGCCCCCGCTGTCGAAGGCGATCGCCCAGATGGAGTCCCGGCTCGGCGTACGCCTGCTGGAGCGCACCACCCGGCAGGTCAGGCTGACCACCGCCGGCCAGGTGCTGCTCGACCAGGCCCGGATCGCGGTCGACGCGGTGCACGCGGCGGCCCGGCGCACACGCCGGGCCGGCCGGCCCACACCCCGGCTCGTCGTGGCGGTCAAACCGGGAGGCGACGCCGGGCTGCTGCGGGAGATCCTCACCGCCTACCGGGAAACGGACCCGCACCTGCCGCCGCCCGAAGTCGCCGTCGGCGGCAGCGGAGAACCGATCGCCATGCTGCGCGACGGCCGCGCCGACGTCGCGCTGCTGCGCAGCCCGTTCGACGGCCAGGGGCTGGATTCCCAGACCCTCGTGGTCGAGCCGCGACTGGCCGTTCTGCCCGCCGCGCACCGCCTGGCCGCACGCCCGCGGCTGCAGCTGACCGACCTTTGGGGCGAACCGATCCCCCGCTGGAAAGGGGCCGTCCCCTCCGCCACCGCCTACTACACCGGACACGACGCGCCGCCCACAGACGGCCCCGCCGGCACCACGCCCGCCGGCACTCCCGAAGGACCGCTCGTGGCCAGCGTCGAGCAACTCCTGGAAGTCGTCGCACTGGGCCAGGCGGTGGCGTTCCTGGCACGCTCCACCACCAAACGCCACCAACGCCCGGACATCGCCTACCGGCCGGTCACCGGCCTCAGCCCCAGCACGGTCATGGTCGCCTGGCCGAAGACCTCACGATCCACAGCCGTCGCCGCCTTCGTCCGAGCCGCCCACCACGTCGCCACCCACCACCCCACCACATGACCACACCAGGCCACCGGCCGGAGGGCACCCAACCCCCCGGCCGCCGGCCCGGACCTTCCGACGGACCACCACCACCACGAAGAAGAGCCGGCACCTCCTCACCCGCCACCGCCACCGCATGCCGCCTCGTCCCCGCGCTCGACCGCGACGGCCGGCCCCACAAGGACCCGGTCGACATGGCCGGCGAACACGCCGAACGCCTCACCACTGTTGCCAGCGGGGTGTTCCGGCTCCGGATGAACGGATCCGAGCGGCCCCACTTTCAGGCCGTGTGGGGGATGGCTCGGGTCAGTGTGCGGAAGGAACGGTTTGGAAAGGCCCCACCCTCGGTCGAGGGAGGGTTTGGTGATCGACCACGCAGGGATGGCGGTTGCCGGGGACCGGTAGCGTGTGTCATGTGCTGCCCGCCCGGTCGCGCCCCCGACAGGATGCGTCAGGGCAGGCACCGCTGTGTTCGATGCGGGGCGTCCTGGGAGCCTGGGGACAAAAGCCGGCAGCCGATAACCGTTTGGCAGGGTGCTGGTCGGGTGCTATCAACTCGGGGTGACCGAGTTCGTGTGCGCGGCCTGCGATCGTCTGATTGCCGGGCCATTGACCAAGCTGCCAGAGGTGCCCGTCCGTCCGATGGATCAAGGGTTTCCCAAAGTGGACGGATCCCGTCGAGCCACTCCCACCCTGCCACTTGGCTTCTTCGCCCTGGAACCCGAGCCGTGGGGCGCCCCGCTCGTACCCTCCGACGAATGTCGAGAGGTCTTCGCCGGCGGGCCCTGCCTCGGTGACCCGGACGGCGACGGGTTCCTGGTGTCCGCAGGCCCCCGGAACACGGTGATCCTGCACCCCGATGACGCGTCGGGCCTCCAGCCGCATCCCGACTGGAAGCACTCCGGGGGATGCTGCGGCTTCGACGGCCAAAGCGGTATGAACCAGCTGTGCCCCTGCGGTGCAGAGGTGGGCACGCTGATCAGCGAGTGCAACACCGCGTATGAGCTGCACCTGGACCCGGGCCAGGTGCGCTCCATCACAGCATGAGCCTGCGGGCTGCTGCCCGGCGACTGCGTCCACAGGGCCTGCGGGAACCACTCGGAAGGGGATCGCACCCCCGAGCCACCAGGAGGCCCTGCTTCCACGCGCGCAAACCGCCGCAGTCACCCGACCGAAACTCCCGTCCGGCCGGCAGCCTTCGAGTTCGGTACGGGCAACAACCGCTTACGCGTCGGGATGCTGTGGCAGGGCGAGCCAGTGCGACCAGGAGATCTCACGGCCGAGGAAACGCGGCTGCTCGAACGGCCAGTCGGCAGCGATCCACTGCGGCACCAGCGCGTCGAAGTCCTGCTCGACCTTGCTGCCCACCAACTCGTCCACCACCCACCACGAGATCTCGCCGTCCGCGCCGGCCCTCTCCGGCGGGTCGATGTAGACACAGCCGAGCAGAACTGTCTCCGCCGCGTCGAACAGCGCATAGTTGAAGGACTGGTGCGCGGCGATCTCCTTCTCGTGCCGCAACAGGTCGGCCCGGTCCGCCTCGTAGGTCATGGTGGCCGCGGGCCAGCCCCAGGCCGGGCCGAACATGGTCCACAGCCGCTCGCGCGAACCCATCACAGCCGGATAGTCGAGCGGGGCGTCCGCCTCCCGGATCGGCCGCAGGTGATGACCACCGCCCGGCAGCGGTACCAGGACGGGATGGACGAAATCATCGGGAAGCCAGCTCATGACGCCCGACCGTAGCAGCACGCGCCCGTCCGCTCCCCCGGACCTCCCCGCACACCACCAGGCTCTGCTCTCCCGCCGGGCAAGGCCCGCGATCACCCGATCGAGACTCCCGTTCGCCGACAGACTCCATGATCGGCCACGGCAAAGACTCCTGACGCGCCGTCACAACACAGACGCGAAGGACGGACCGCCGAACGACAGCGCCGACCGAGCACCCAAATGCAAAGCCAAGAGCCGCCGACAAACCCGAACACCCCCGCAACGCCACACCCCTGAGGCGCCGGCATCCCGGGGACGCAGACCCCGACCGGACCCCCGACCCCGGGCGGACCGGGAATCCGCCCGACCCGACCCGATCGAGCCAAGACCCCACCGGGCCGGGACCGGACGAGGTCGGGCCGGGGTCGGGTCGGGTCGGGTCCGGACGGGGTCCGGACGAGGTCGGGTCGGGTCCGGACGAGGTCGGGTCGGGTCCGGACGAGGTCGGGTCGGGTCCGGACGGGGTCGGACGGGTCCGGACGGGGTCGGACGGGGTCGGGTCGGGGGTCGGAGACAGAGCCCTCGCGCCGGCGGCCGGGCCGGGCCCCGTCCCGGGGGCGGCTCGGGGCGGCTCGGGGCGGCTCGGGGGACGGGTGGTGCTGACGTGACGTCATATGCCGTTCCGTGCGCGGGTGGTGTTGCGGGAACGTGTCAACCTTCCCCGGGTGTCCCACATCCCAAGACGGCGGGGTTCTCTTTGAAAACACTAGGGCCAAACTTGACTCGCAGTGTAAGTTTGCATCCTGCTCGTCCAACGGCAGTGCTGAAACGTCCTCACCGGTCGGATTCAATGAAGAGGTTGGGCCCATCCCATGGAACATTCGACACACGTCGTCCCCACCCCGCTGGCCGTGATCGGTCTCGGGTGCCGATTCCCGGGCGCGGACGGGCCGGCCGAGTTCTGGCACAACCTGCTGGCCAACACGGACTCGGTCACCCCCGTGCCCCCCGAGCGCTTCGACATCACCCCCCACTGGGCACCCCACTCCGGCACCCTCGGCAAGACCGCCTCACGCCACGGCGGCTTCATCGACGACGTCTTCGCCTTCGACCACGCCTTCTTCGGCATCTCCCCCGCCGAGGCGAAAACCGTCGACCCCCAGCAGCGCCTGCTCCTGCACACCACCTGGGAAGCCCTCGAACACGCCGGCATCCGCCCCTCCACCCTCGCCGGCACCCACGCCGGCGTCTTCGTCGGACAGGCCACCGCCGAGTACTCCGAAGTCTCCGCCTACCCCGGCGGCCCCCACATCCAGGACATGGCCGGCAGCAGACTGCGCGCCGTCACCGCCGGACGCCTGTCCTTCGCCCTCGACCTGCTCGGCCCCAGCGTCGTCCTCGACACCGCCTGCTCCTCCTCCCTCGTCGCCGTCCACACCGCCCGCCAGTCCCTGCTCACCGGCGAATGCGACCTCGCCATCGCCGCCGGCGTCAACGTCGTCCTCTCCAGCCACGACGCCATCGCCTACTCCCAGGGCGCCATGCTCTCCCCCGACGGCCACTGCCGCTTCGGCGACGCCCACGCCAACGGCTTCGTCCGCAGCGACGGCGTCGGCGTCGTCGTCCTCAAACGCCTCACCGACGCCCAGGCCGACGGCGACAACATCCTCGCCACCATCCTCGGCAGCGCCGTCACCAACGACGGCCGCGGCAGCGGTCTACTCCTCCAACCCGCCGTCAGCGGCCAGATCACCATGCTCCACACCGCCGCAAGAACCGCCGGCATCACCCCCGACCAACTCGACTACATCGAAGCCCACGGCACCGGCACCGCCGTCGGCGACGCCGTCGAACTACGCGCCCTCGCCCACGCCACCGCCCGCCCCACCCACCACCCCCTGCCCACCGGCTCCGTCAAAACCAACATCGGCCACGCCGAATCCGCCGCCGGCATCGCCGGACTCATCAAAGCCATCCTCATCGCCCAACACCACACCATCCCCGCCTCCCTCCACTGCACCCAACCCAACCCCGTCATCACCGACGAACACCTCAACATCACCATCGTCACCCGCAACACCCCCCTCACCCCCACCCCCCACACCCCCGCCCGCATCGGCATCAGCTCCTTCGGCATCTCCGGCACCAACGCCCACATCATCATCGGCACCCACCACCCCACCCACACGGCCACCCCAGAGACGACCGACACGGCAGACACCACCCACACGGCCACCCGAGAGACGGCCGACACGGCAGACACCACCCACACGGCCGCCGGGGAGACGGCCGACGCGGGAACCACCGTGGACGCCTGCACACCAGCGAACGGCCCGGACACCACCGCACCCGGCGCCACCACCCACGCGGCCGTGGGGGAGACGGCCGACACGGCAGACACCACCCACACGGCCGCCGGGGAGACGGCCGACGCGGGAACCACCGTGGACGCCTGCACACCAGCGAACGGCCCGGACACCACCGCACCCGCGGCCATCACCCACGCGGCCGTGGGGGAGACGGCCGACGCGGCAAACACCACGAACACCCCGGCCACCGGTACACACACCGGCCCTGACACCGCCAACACCACCACCGGCTCGGCCCCCGCGGACACCACCACCGCCACCGCCGACGTGGAGAGTGCGGGCTCGAACCGCACACCAGCGAACGGCCCGGACATCACCGCACCTGCGGCCATCACCCACGCGGCCGTGGGGGAGACGGCCGACGCGGCAACCACCACGAACACCCCGGCCGCCGGTACACACACCCGCCCCGCCACCGCCAACACCACCACCGGCTCGGCCCCCGCGAACACCACCACCGCCACCGCCGGCATGGAGAATGCCGGCCCGCAGGGCGCGGAGGGTGCGGGCGGTGGCGAGCAGTTGCTGGTGCTCAGCGCCCGTTCCGCCCGCTCACTGACGCTGCTGGCCACCGCCTGGGCCGACTACCTCGAAGGCGACGGCCACCGCCACCGCCTGCGCGACCTGTGCGCCGCCGCCGCACTGCGCCGCGACACCCACCCCCACCGCCTCTGGGCCCGCGGCGCCACCCACACCGACCTCGCCCACCGCCTGCGCGAGCTCGCCGCCGGCAACCCCACCACCGGCGCCGCCACCGCCCACGCCGGCTACACCCCCCGCCGCACCGCCTTCGTCTTCCCCGGCCAGGGCTCCCAATGGCTCGGCATGGGACGCGACCTCCTCAACGCCTCCCCCACCTTCCGCAACGCCATCACCGCCTGCGACCACGCCATCCACGCCGAACTCGGCTGGTCCCTGACCACCCTGCTCACCCAAGCCACCACCCTGCCCACCGACATCGACAAGGTCCAACCCGCCCTCTTCGCCATCGGCACCGCCCTCGCCACCACCCTGCGCGCCATGGGCCTGGACCCCGACGTCTGCCTCGGCCACAGCATGGGAGAAATCGCCGCCGCCCACACCGCCGGCGCCCTCACCCTCCACGACGCCACCGCCGTCATCTGCCGCCGCAGCCACCTCATGCGCCGCCTCGCCGGCCGCGGCGCCATGCTCGCCGTCGAACTCGGCGCCGACGCCGCCCGCACCCTCCTCACCTCACACCCCGACTACACCCCCGCCTGCATCGCCGCCGACAACTCCCCCACCGCCACCATCCTCGCCGGACCACCCCACACCCTCACCGCCCTCACCCACCACCTCGAACAACACGACATCCTGTGCCGCACCGTCCGCGTCGAAGTCGCCTCCCACTCCCCCGACATGGACCTCATCGCCCACGACCTCACCACCGCCCTCACCGACATCACCCCCCAACCCGCCCACACCCCCCTCATCTCCAGCCTCCACGCCAAACCCCTCACCGGCACCGAACTCACCCCCCAGTACTGGCAGGACAACCTCCGCCAACCCGTCCGCTTCACCGAAGCCATCCGCCACCTCTGCAACCAAGACACCCTCTTCCTCGAAATCAGCCCCCACCCCGTCCTCACCACCGCCATCGACGAAACCCGCCGCACCACCACCGCCGAAGGCACCACCCTGCCCACCCTCCAACGCCACCACCACGAACCCACCACCCTCCTCGAAACCCTCGGCCACGCCCACACCCACGGCGCCACCATCAACTGGAACCGCCACTACAACACCACCACCCCACCCCACATCCCCGACCTCCCCACCTACACCTGGGACACCGACCACTTCCGCCGCCCCACCCACACCCACACCACCGCCACCGCCACCGCCACCGCACACACCAACACCGCCTACACCGCCGCCGCCTACACCGGCGACAGCAACACGAACAGAAACGGAAGCGAGAACCCGAACGGGAACGCCAGCGGCAACGGCGCCGGCGCCGGCGTCGCGGACGCCCCCGTCCCCCACACCCTCGAAGCCCCCCTCGCCCACTGGGGCATCACCCCCCACCACACCCCCATCACCATCCGCGGCCTACGCCCCCTCCCCCCCACCACCTACCTCGCCGCCATCCTCCACACCGCCCACACCACCCTCGGCCACCCCCACACCCTCACCAACACCCACCTCACCGACACCCTCCTCACCCACCACGACATCCCCCACACCCACCTACGCATCACCATCGACCCACCCAACCCCGACGGCACCCGCCACGCCCACGCCCACATCCGCCGCACCCCCACCGCCCCCCTCGAACCCTGCGCCCACACCACCCTCCACCCCCACCCCACCCCCACCACCCACAACCGCCGCACCCTCCTCGACCACACCCTCGCCAAACGCCTCGACTACCACACCACCCAAGACTTCCAACACCTCACCGACACCCACGGCATCACCATCGACCCCCACCACCACACCCACCAACACCTCTGGCGCCGCGACAACCTCGCCATCGCCCGCCTCCACCCCACCACCACCGACACCGACACCGACACCGGCGGCACCGACACCGGCGGCACCGGCACCGGCACCGGCGGCACCGACGCCATGCCCGTCACCTCCGCCACCGACGGCCTCACCTGGGAAACCGGCCTCCTCACCCTCCTCGCCGCCTACCGACCCAAAACCACCTACATCCCCACCCACTTCGGCACCATCCACATCCACCAACACCCCCACACCGACTACTGGGCACTCGCCCGCGTCCGCCCCACCAAACGCGGCCCCGCCCACGCCGACGTCCTCTTCCTCGACACCAACGGCCACACCCTCGCCGAATTCCTCAACATCACCCTCCAACCCCTCCCCCACCACCACCCCACCACCCCCCGCAACCCCCTCACCAAAACCCGCACCACACTCACCGCACTCACCCACCGCCTCACCCCCACCTGCACCCTCACCCACCACCACACCCCCACCCCCACACCCCCCATCCCCGAACAACGCACCACCACCCACCCCACCCCCACACCCACCAACACCCCGCCCAACACCACCACCGACACCCCCGCCGAAACCCTCCTCCACCACATCGCCCGCCTCCTCGAAATCCCCGAACACCACATCGACCACCGCCGCCCCCTACGCGACCTCGGACTCGACTCCCTCATGGCCACCCGACTACGCACCGAACTCCACACCACCCACAACCTCGACCTCACCGCCGGCCGCCTCCTCGGCCCCGAACCCCTCCACCACCTCCTCACCACCCTCACCCCCCAACCCACCCCCTGACCCCCACCCCAACAACACATGAGCAACAGAGAAAGAACACCCCCACCACCTGGCCCCCACCCACCCCACCCACCTATCGTTTCCAAACCCACCAAGATCCAGACCACCCACACCCCAAAACAGACACACCATCAAAAACCAGACAAACCAACCGAAACCCCAACCCTCGCCCTGCACCCCCACCCACCCCGCCAACCCGACACGCGCCCCCACGCGAAACCGACCAGCCACCCCTGAACCAGCCCTGAAAGCCAATCAAACCCGCACAAATCGCCCCACAACACCCCACCCCAACCCACCCCCACAACCCCAACCCCCCACACCACCAAACCCCAACCACACCACCCACCAACTACGACCCCGAAACATAGTTAAACTGTGGTCCACCCACACGGAAGGCGACACACCCCAACCAACCTTCCAACCGCCACACCAGAACGGACCCAACCCATGCAACACCCCACCAACACCACCCCCAACCAACCACCACCCCTCGGCCGACGCGAACGCAACAAACTCAAAGTCAAAGAACGCCTCTACGACGCCGCCATCACCCTCTTCGCCGAACACGGCTACGACGAGACCAGCATCGACGAAATCGCCGAACGCGCCGACGTCGCCCGCGGCACCTTCTTCAACTACTTCCAACGCAAAGAAGACCTCCTCACCGCCTGGGGCGAACAACGCCGCCACACCCTCCTCACCACCCTCACCAACAACAACATCCACACCGGAACCAACACCAGCACCAGCACCGGCACCGGCACCGGCACCGGCACCGGCAACGCTGACAGCAACGGCAGCGGCAGCAGCGGCGGCAACAGCACTGACGGCAACAGCGGCCGCGGTGCCGAAAGCCGCAACGGCAACGGCAACGGCAACGGCAACGGCAACGGCACTGACGGCAGCCCCGGCAGCCACACCCACGGCAGCAGCGACAACAGCACCACCAACCCCGACACCGCCGTCAACCAACTCCGCCACTGCATGACCGCACTCGGCCAAATCAACGAAACCCACCAACAAGAAACCAACTCCCTCCTCATGGCCTGGGTCCGCGCCGGCCGACCCCTCCTCGAAGACCCCTACCTCGCCGAACTCTTCGCCCACATCGCCCACCACGGCATCACCCACCACGAATTCAAACCCCACTTCACCCCCCACCAAATCGGCAACGCCCTCCGCGACCTCTACCTCGGATCCCTCTACCGCTGGTGCGGCCAACCCCACACCACCCCCGGCCAACTCACCACCGAACTCCACACCACCCTCAACCTCATCCTCGAAGGCATCCTCACCACACAACACACAGACCAATAACCCACAATCGAAGGGGAGTTGGAAGGGCGGACACGCGCCCCAATCGCCCAGCCACGCAACGCACTCGCCGCCTCGCCAACCACACTTGATTGTCATGAACCCCACAACATGACGGCGAGACTCACGCACAGAGAACACCAGCCCCCCAGGAGGCCACCCGCCAATCCGGCCCCTGGGGACGGCAATGAAGCGTTCACCGTGCGTCCTGGACAAACGACGGGGCTCCGGGGTCAGAACGCGGCGGGTAGCGTCTTGGTGGCGGCACCGGTGCGGGGGACGCCGTCGACGGCGAGGCAGATGCCGAAGACGCGGTCGTGGCTCGTCCAACCGTTGATGCGGCCGCGGTTGTTGCTGATCTGAACGCGCTTCTTCGCCGGGTCGAGAGCCGACACCAGGTGCAGGTACACCGTGCCGGCGACGCGCGCGAGGACGATGTCCCCGGGCTCCAGCTTCGACGGGTCGACCGGGGCGACGACCACCAACTGCCGGCTGCGTATCAAGGGCACCATCGACGAACCGCTCGGCCGGAATTCGACGGTGGCCCCGCCTGCGACTCTGGTGGCCACTGCATCCAATGCACCCATCCGGTGATCGTCGCAGAGTCGGCCGCCTCCGCCCAGCGGATTTCGCACTCAACACCCGGGCGACGACATGGAACGGGACTCGGCGATCAGGGCGCGGAGCGCGTCGGCCACGGCGGTGGGGCGTTCCTGCATGGCGACGTGGCCGACGCCCGGCAGGGTGAGCAGGCGGGCGTCACGGAAGGCCGCGTAGCCGCGGGCCGCCGTGCGGAAGGGGACGAGGCGATCGTCCCGGCCGTAGACGAGCAGCGTGGGCGCGGTGACCCGGCGCGCCTGGCGCCAGGTCGAGGACGGGCCCCGGCGGAGGTGGGAGCGGACCACCGCGCGTACTCCTTCGGCCAGCATCCCCTGGGTGTAAGGCAGTTCGGCGCGGCGCGAGCGTTCGCGCGCCTCGGTCGCCCGCTGCTCCGGGCCGACAAGCCCGGGGTCCGCGTAGATCAGGCGGTAGAGGTCGTCCAGCTGCCGGTCGGGGCTCTGCGCGGACAGCAGCCGGGAGTACAGACGGTGGGCCCCCGGCAGACCGAGCAGGGCGACCCGCACCGCCTGGGCCGGCGGCAGGGCCGGCAGGACCGGGGAGACGAGGGTCAGGGTGGCGACCAACTCCGGTCGGTGACAAGCGAGATGGAGGGCCGCCAGGCCGCCGAGCGAGTTGCCGACCAGGTGCACGCGGCGGTGCCCGGCCCGGTCGAGGTGGCCGGCCACGGCCGCGGCCTGGCGCTCGACGCTGACGACGCCGTCGGCCGGGGGCGCCGACCGTCCGAAGCCCGGGAGGTCGAGGGCGAGGCAGTGCACCGAGGCGCGCAGCCGGTCGATCAGCGCCGCCCAGTTGTGGGTCCACCCGCCCAGGCCGTGCAGGAACACGGCGGTGTCGGCCGCCGAGGCGGTGCCGGGCACGTACTCGGCGGCGAGCGGTTGCTGCATGCTGGTCCATTCCTTCGAGGCGGCTCCGGTCGGTCGTCGAATCCCGTCGCTGCTCAGCGGCGCAGGACGCCGGCCGTCTCCCCCGCGACGACGAGCCGGTAGTGCCCGATCAGCCGGTCGCCCACCGCCTCCCAACTGCGTTCCGCCACCGCCGCACGCCCCGCTCGCCCGAGGGCCGCCCGCAGTTCCTCGTCCCGGGCGAGCCGTTCCACCGCCTCCCGGAACCCCGAGCCGGCACCGGGCGGCACGAGGAAACCGGTGTGCCCGGGGTCGACGAGGTCCAGTGGTCCGCCCGCCGCCGGGGCGACGACGGGCAGGCCGCTGGCCATGGCCTCCTGGAGGGTCTGGCCGAAGGTCTCGAACGGCCCGGCGTGCGCGAACACGTCGAACGAGGCGTAGAGCCGCGCGAGTTCGTGCCCCGTCCGGCGGCCGAGGAAGACCGCGTCCGGCAGAGCGGCCTCCAGCCGGACCCGGCAGGGTCCGTCGCCGACCACCACCAGCCGCACGCCCGGGATCCGGGACACCTCCGCCAACTGCTCGACCTGCTTCTCCGGCGCCAGGCGCCCGACGTACCCGACCAGGACCTCCCCGGGGCGGCCGAGGCGGCGGCGCACGGATTCGTCGCGATGGCTGGGGTGGAACCGCTCGCAGTCGACGCCGCGCGGCCACAGGTGGACCCTGGGGACGCCGTGTGCCGCCAGGGCACCCAGCGATGCCCGGGACGGCGCCAGCGTCCGCGCGGCCGCGGTGTGGATCTGCCGCAGCCGGCGCCACGCCAGCCGGGCACCGGCCGCTCCGGCCACCGGCAGGTAGGTCGCGGCGTAGGCGGCCAGGTCGGTCTGGTAGACCGCCACCGAGGGGACCCCCGCCCGGCCGGCCGCCGCGGCCGCGGCCGCCCCGAGCACGAACGGGCCGGCCAGGTGGACCACGTGCGGGCGGTGTCGCGCGATGGCGTCGGCCACCTGTCGCCCCGGGAGCGCGATCCGCACCTCCGGGTAGCCGGGCAGCGGCACCGACGGGACACGGACCACCTCGTAGCCGTACGCCGCCTCGCGGTCGTACACCGCGTCGCGGCCCCGCACCCGCCCCCGTTCGCGGCCGTCGTCCCGTCGCCGTCGAACGGTCTGCGCCGCCGGTGCCACCACGAGCGGACTGTGCCCGCGGGCCACGAGATGCTCGGCCGTCCTGAGCACGCTGTGGGCCACGCCGTTGAGCTGCGGGGCGAATGACTCGGTGACGATCACGACCCGGAGCCGTTCTCCTTCGGGCGCGGCCGGACCGGGCGCGGTGGGCGTCGCCGGCGCGTGCGGAACGGCGAGCCCGTACGGGACGCCGCTCACCGCGCGGCCTCCGGTTCCGGCAGGCGCTCAGGTGCAGTCTCCGCTTCGAGCACCGCCCCCGCGACCCCCGCCGCCCCCGCCTCCGGCCGGCCCGGGCCGGCGGCGATGGATCGGCCGACCTCGCGCAGGTCCCGCAGGATCGCCCGGAACGAAGCGACCAGGCCCGCCTCGCAGTACGGCACGCCGACCTCCGCACAGTACGCACGCACGATGTGCGAGGCGGGGCGCAGCGCCGCCACCGGCATGGCCGGGAAGAGGTGGTGCTCGATCTGGTAGCCGAGGCCGCCGAACACGAAGTGGACGAACCGGCCGGCCCGCAGGTTGCGGGAGGGCAGCACCTGGCGGCGGAGGAAGTCGGCGCGCTCCGCGTCCGGGCCGGTCATCGGCATGCCCTTGTGGTTCGGGGCGAAGATGCACCCGAGGTACACGCCGAGCACCGCCCCGCAGAGGGCAGCGAACGCCAGCGCCTGGAGCGGCGAGAGGACGGCGGCCAACAGAGCAACCGCCAGGGCGTAGTGCAGCGCGGCGAGGGTGCGTTCCAGGGCCGGGTACCGGACGGTGCCGCGGGTGAGGGTCAGGCAGGTGGCGGCGACGAGCCCGAGCGCCTGGAGCGACAGCAGCGGGAAGAACAGCTCGGCCTGGTGGCGGGCCACGAGGCGCCTCAACCCCCTTGTCCGCTGAGCCTGTTCGACGGTCCTGGCGAAGAGGACGGCGTCGGCGGCCGGGTCGTGGCCCTCGCGGTTCGGGTGGGCGTGGTGCCGGTTGTGGTCGGCGACCCACCAGCCGTAGCTCATCCCGACCACGAGGTTGCCCAGCAGGATGCCCGCCAGGTCGGTGGTCCGGCGGTCGGCGAACACCGCCCGGTGGGCGATGTCGTGGCCGAGAAGCGCCAACTGGCCGAGCACGAGGGCGAGCAGGGGCGCTAGGCAGAGCTGCCACCAGCTCGCGCCGAGCGTGACGAACCGGGCCAGGAGCAGTGCCAGGGCCGCGAACAGCGCCGCGCTCCGGCAGGTGTAGTACAGCGGGCGCCTTCGCAGCAGGCCGGCGTCCGAGACCCGCCGGTGCAGCTCGGCGAAGTCGTCGTGCCGGGTGGTTCCGGCGGGCGGGGTGTCCTGAACGGTCATGTCACCATCCCGGTCTCGGGGCGCTCCGGTCGGTCGTGGCCGCCGCGCCGCGCGGCCCCGGGCCGGGCGGGCCCAAGCGTTCCGTACACACCCCGTCTTTGTCCCGTACCGGTCCGTGTCGCGAACGAAGGCGCTCGAACGGACGGGAATCGGCCTCCGCGGATCGAACGTGGGTCCGAGGATCGCTCGTGTGGTCGGATGACCGGGTGTACCGAACAAGGTCCACCGGAACGGCTACGGCGGGAGTCACACGGAAGCGCGAGTGCACGGTGGCAGAGCCGGATGGGACAGCCAGGTACGGAATTCACATGACGCACCGTCCGCTCGCTCCGGCCGGTGCCCGGCAAACCCGTGTGACGCGGTCCGTCCCGGCGCCCAGTGTGTGCCGCCGGGACGGGATCGGTCGCCGCGGCATGCGGCTGAACGGGGGGCAGGAATGAAGGGGATCCTGTTCCCTGCCTGGCAGGGGCGTCACTACGTGCCGGACGAGCTTCGGCGCCACTATCCGGGCGTCGAGGAGCACCGAGCCGTCCGCCCGGTCCTGGCCGCGTCCTACTTGCTGTGCACGATCTGGATCAGGTTGCCGCAGGTGTCGTCCAGGACCGCCGTGGTGACCGGGCCCATCGCCCGCGGCTCCTGGGTGAAGTGCACCCCGAGCGCGCGCAGCCGGTCGAACTCCGCCGGGACGTCGTCCACGGCGAAGGAGGCGGCCGGGATGCCGTCCCGGACCAGCGCCGTCCTGAACGGCTGCACGGCGGGGTGGCCGGACGGCTCCAGCAGCAGTTCGGTCCCGTCCGGGTCCTCCGGCGAGACCACCGTGAGCCACCGGTCCGTGCCGCCCAGCGGGACGTCGTGCTTCTTCACGAAGCCCAGCAGGTCCGTGTAGAAGCGCAGCGCCTCCTCCTGGTCGTCGACGAAGACGCTGGTGAGGTGGATCTTCATGGCGGTGCTCTCCGGTGCGTCGGGCCTGGGCCGTCGGGCGGCGATGCGCTCAGGAGTTCCGGTGTTCGGACAGCCCTGGGCCGCGCTCGGCCACCGGCAGTGCGGGGATCACGATCAGGCTATGCGGCGTCAGCGCGGCGCACGGCCACCGGGATGAGCACCCGGACGGGACTCCACCCGATCGGCGCAGCCACGGTGCACCCGTCCGCTTCGGTGCGCCCGACCACCCCACACGCACGCGGGCGTTCAGCGCCGTACGGGGTCGGACATCTGATAGGCCAATCGTTCGTCTGCGCCGTCGCCGATGCGGATGAGGACCCCGGCCGGCTCGACCACGGTCGACGTCCTGCGGGTCGTCAAGGATCATCTTGCCTTCGGGTACGGGGTGCACTGCTGCCTGGGCACGCCGCTGGCCCGGATGGAGTCGGAGATCGCGCTGCGGTTGTTCTTCGAGCGCTTCCCCGAGGCCGCCTTCGCGCCCGGCACCCGGCTGCGGTCGCTGGAGTCGTTGATCTCCAACGGCCACCAGGAGCTGCCGGTCGGCCTCGGTCCCGACCGGGCGGCGCGCCGCCCGTAGTCGGGGAGGAGCAGCCGACCGGTGTTCACCCTGGGGACCGTTGACAGCCCGTCACGGTGATCGATGTAATGCGTGTGCCGTGCAGCACACCATGCACACGGCACACACGACGCACACACGGCACACCGACCGTTTCGGGCTGTTCCCGGGGGAAGCAGGAAGTCATGCGCGCGGACAGCACGGACGGCACGGACCGCAACGCCACGGAGCCCACGGCGACCACAGCGACCGCGGCGACCACGGAACCGGCCGGGCTGAACGCCCGGATGGCCGCGCTGTACGAGCGCGACGAGACCTGCCGGAGCCTGGGCATCGCGCTCGACGCGGTGTCCGCCGGGCGGGCGCGGATGCGCCTGACGGTGGGCCCGGCCATGGTGAACGGCCACGGCATCGCGCACGGCGGCTACCTCTTCCTGCTCGCCGACGCGGCGTTCTCCTACGCCTGCAACAGCTACGGTCCGGTGACGGTGGCACAGGCGGCGCAGGTCACCTTCCTGGCGCCGGCGGCGGTCGGGGACGAGCTGACCGCGGAGGCGGTGGAGCGGGTCCGGTCCGGGCGGAACGGGATCTACGACGTGACGGTGCGGAACTCCGCGGCCAAGGTGGTCGCGGAGTTCCGCGGACAGAGCGTGATGCTGGCGGGGAAGCCGCACACCGGCTGACCGGCGTCCCGCCCCCTGTCCCGAGCCGCCGCCCGGGTCGCCGATCAGGCCGGCGGGCGCTCGTCCACGACCTGCTGGAGCTTGCCGGTGCGCGGGTTGGTGGCGAGCCCGGATCGCGGCACCCACTCGACGGTCAGGTGGTGGATCGCACCGGCGGCGACCTCCTCGGGGTAGAGCGGGCGGGCCCGGTACACCGCCTCGACCAGCCGCTCCCCCAGCCCCGGCGGGGGCTCCTCGGTGCAGCCGAGCCGGAGGATCAGGCCGTCCTTCCCGTCCCAGCGGCGCTGGACCAGCTGCATGCCGGAGATGGCCTGGTCCGGGTCGTGGGCGACCAGGACGTCGCGGATCTCCTCGGTCGGCATGGCCACGGTGCCGACCCGGGCTCCCTCCACCGACCGGCCGACCAGCCGGAACCGCCGGCACTCGGCGTCGATCCACTCGGCGCGGTCGCCGGTCGGGTAGCGCAGGATCGGCATCAGCGTGCGGAACAGATTGGTGACGACCACCCGGCCGGCCGTGCCGGGGGCGGTGATCGGCTCGCCGGTGACGTCGTCGACGAGCTCCACCACGGTGCGGTTGGCGAACGCCTCGTGCACCCGGACGTCGTCGCCGGGCACCGGGGCGCCGACCAGGCCCGCGTCGACGGAGGCGTAGCCGATCGAGGCGACGGCCGCCCTGGGGAAGGCCCGGGCGAGGATCGGGCGCAGGTCGGCGAAGAGCAGGTCCCCGCCGAAGAGCAGGAGTTCGATGCGTTCGGCGGCCTTGCCGTGCTTGACCAGGTGCTCGGCGACGGAGCTGAGCTTCATCGGCTCGCCGGCCAGCACGTCGACGCCGAAGTCCTCGATCAGCGCGGCCACGTAGGCGTCGGGGGCGGCGGCGACCGGCAGCCGGACGTTGTCGACGGGCGCGTGGTGCAGGGCGTTCTCGATGTAGAGGAAGCCGCCGTAGAGCTCGCCGGCGCAGAAGAGGTTGGCCACCCGGTGGCCGGGGCGCAGGCCGGCCTGGACGAGGCCGGCGCCGAAGGCGGTCACCGAGTCGGCGTGTTCGGTGCGGGTCCAGGGGGAGAACTTGGGGACGCCGGTGGTGCCGCCGGTCTTGTAGACGCCGGCGTCCGTCAGCGGGCCGGTGAGCAGGCGGTTGTCCGGCCAGGAGTTGGCGGCCCAGAAGGCGGTCTGCTCGATGACGGGGAGCTGGTGGAGGTGCTCGACGCGGGCGGGCAGGTCCCGGTAGAGCTCGGCGTAGAAGGGTGAGTTGCGCCGGGCGAAGTCGACCAGCTCGGGCAGCGGTTTGGCGGGCACGGGGCTCTCCTCGGTGGGGCGGCCGGATTCGGGAAGGCCTGATCCGGGACGGCCGGAATCGGGATGACCGGGATCGGGACGGCCGGAAATCGGGACGTCCGGTCCGGGCGGGTCGGCCGGATCGGGGTGACGATCCGGCGGGGTCAGCTGGAGTCGGGGCGGCCGATCCAGGTACGGGCGAGGGTCTGGACGGCGGCGCCGTCCGGGTCGGCGAGCTTCTGTTCCAGGTACCGGGCGGCCCAGTCGTTGGTGGGCACGCGGTAGGCGGGCCGTTCGGCGCGAAGGGTGCGGACGACCACCTCGGCGACCTCGCGGGCCGGCTGTCCGGCCGCCTCCCAGCCCTGGCCGCCGACCCAGGCGAGGTAGTCGGCGAAGGTGGGCGCGTAGGGTCCGGAGGCGGCCTCGATGGTCCTGCGGTTGATGTCCGGGAAGACGCCGAACTCGGTGTCCGGTACGAAGCCGGGGACGACGACGGAGACCCGGACGCCGTGCGCCGCGGCGACCGGGGCGAGGCTCTCCATGAATCCCTCGACGGCGAACTTGGCCGCGCAGTAGGCCTCGTTGAAGGGCTGGCCGACGACGCCGTGGACGCTGCCGATGGTCACCAGCCGGCCGCCGGAGGCGCGCAGCAGGGGCAGGGCGGCCCGGCTGACGGCGATGACGCCGAAGAAGTTCACCTCCAGATTGGCCCGCAGGGCGTCCATCGTGGACATCTCCAGGGTCGGGTCGAAGTTGGAGATGCCGGCGTTGTTGACCACCGCGTCGAGGCGTCCGTGGGTCTCGGCGATGCCGTCGACGCAGGCGGCAACGGAGGCGGGGTCGGTGACGTCGAGCGGGCGGACGTCGAGGGTGACGCCGGCCCGGGCCGCGGCCTCGGTGAGTGCCCCGGCACGGGCCGGGTCGCGCAGGGTGGCGACGGTGGTGAAGCCGGCGCGGGCGGCCGCGACGGCGGTGGCCAGACCGATGCCGGAGGACGTGCCGGTGATCAGGACGACCCGGCCGCGCACCGCATCGTCCCGCTCGGCCCTCACCGCGCCCTCCCCGTCGGCGCTCACGGCGCCGTCTCCGTCAGCTCGGGCTCCGCGCCGGCGGGCTGCTTCCGTTCCCGCTCGGCGGCGTCGAGGCGGGGCTGGATACCGAGCGCGGGCAGGAAGGAGCAGGCGGCCAGCAGGGTGCCGCCGACCATGGTCCAGCGGGCGGCGTCCAGGACGCCCAGGGGCCCGGTGAGGGCCGAGACGGCGAGGCCGCCGACCAGGGCCGCGAGCGGGATCACGCCCCAGGTGACGGTGCGGAACGCCGCGTGCATCACGCCCTGGTGCTCGGCGGACATCCGGGACTGCCGGGTGGGCGCGCTGCAGACGTTGATGCAGGACATGAAGAAGCCGTAGCAGCCCATCGTCACGGCGATGACGGGCCCGGCCGGCAGCGCGGGCGCGGCCAGCACGCCGAGGCCGACCAGGCAGTGCAGCAGCAGGGACCAGGCGAGCGTGCGGCCCAGGCCGAACCGTGCGCTGATCCGCGGGGCGACCACGGCGCCGGCCAGCGCGCCGACCGCGCCCACGGACATCGCCGCGCCGAAGACGCCCACCGAGACGTCGAGGCCGCGGTAGGCGAGGACGGGCAGCACGGTCACGAAGAGCGGTCCGCCGCAGTTGAGGGTGACGGCCGCCAGCACCACCCGGCGCAGCACCGGATCGGCCCAGTTCATCCGGAAGCCCGCGGTCAGCCGGTCCCAGACGGTGCCCTCGACGGCCGCGCGCTCGCCCCACGGGCTCATGTACCGGAAGCAGGCGGCGGAGACCAGGTAGCTGGCGGCGTCCACCAGCAGCGCGGCCACGCCGAGCGCGCTGTAGAGGGCGGCGGCGATGGAGGGGCCGGCGACCTCGGCGACCGAGCCGCTGCCCTCCAGCCGGGAGTAGGCGCGGACCATCTGGTCCTCCTCCACCACGGCCGGCACGGCGATGAGGTAGCCGATGTTGAAGAAGATGGTCGCCCCGCTGATCACCGCGACGCAGCAGAACAGCAGCGGCGTGGAGAGAACGTCCAGCCAGTGGGCGATCGGGATCACGGCGACGGCGGCCAGCCGGATCAGGTCGCAGGCGAGCATGGTCCGGCGCTTGTTCCAGCGGTCGACGAGGACGCCGGCCACCGGCCCGAGCAGGGGGATGCCGAGGTACTGGGCCATCGCCACGATGCCGACCTGGAGGGCCGAGGCGTGCAGGACGAAGATCATCAGGGTGGGGACGACGAAGACGGTGACCCGGTCACCGACCACACTGACCGTCTGTCCGGCCCAGAACAGGTTGAAGCCGCGCCCCAGGTCGTCGGGGCGCCGGGCCTTCACGCGTCCTCCTCGTCGGCCGCGCGGACCACGAAGCCGGCGGTCTTGCCGGTGCGGTCGTTGCTGACCAGCTCCTCGACCGCGCGGACCCGGAAGTTCTCCGGGTCGTGCTGGAAGGCGGTGCTGAGGGTGAAGGTGGCGGAGAGGAGTTCGGCGCGCAGCCGGGCGGTGTCGACGGCCGCGTCGCCGGCGATGCCGACGGCGGCGCACGGTCCGCCGCTGCCGTGGGTGAGCAGCAGGACGTCGACGCCGGTGGCCCGGCCGCCGTGCTCGGTGATCACCACCTGGGCCCGGGAGACGCCGGGCTCGCGCTCGGCCCGGGCGACCAGCTCGTCCACGTGCAGGCCGAGGCCGCGCACCTGGACGACGCTGTCGCGCCGTCCCAGCACGCGCATCGCCCGGCCCGGCCGTCCGCACGGGCAGGTGGTCAACTCCCCCGCGTCGCCGGTGCGGTAGCGCAGGACGGGGTTGAGCATGTCGGGGTTGAGGGTGGTGAAGTCCAGCAGCCCGTCCGGACCGACGTGGACCAGTTGTTCGGGCAGCGGGTGGAAGGTGTCCGCCGGGCAGTCGGGGGTGTTGGTGCCGACCACCCACGTCTCGGTGGAGCCGAACATGCCCCAGCGGCGGGCCTGCGGTGCGACGGCCGCAATGTCCTCGGCGAGCTGCGGCTGCCAGGCCTCGCCGAGCCAGAGCACCTTGCGCAGGGCCGGCAGCTTCAGGCCGGCGACGCGGGCGTGGGCGAACCAGAGCCGCAGCACGCTGGGCGTTCCGCCGATCGCGGTGGCCCGCTGGTCGGCGAGGAAGCCCAGCCAGTCGCCGTACTCCTCCCGGGTGACCGACCCGAGCGCGATCACCCGGCAGCCGGCCAGGTCGGCGAGGGCGGCGGCGAGGAAGTGCGCGCCCCACATCCGGCCGGCACCCCAGGCGTTGACGAAGGTGTCGTCGCGGTCGAGCGGCTGCCAGTGGGCGTGCACCCCGGCCATGTAGAACCCGGTGGGCGCGTAGCCGACCTTGGGGGCGCCGGTGGAGCCGCCGCTCTGGAACAGCCAGGTGGCGCCGGTTTCGGCGCGCGGCTCCAGGTGGGCGAGGGCGACGTTGAGGTCGTCCTTGACCAGCGGCGGGAGGGCGGCCAGCTCGTCGAGGGTGGCGAGGCCGGCGGGCCGGTCGGCGTAGCGCGGGGCGAGCGCGGGCACCGTCCGCAGCAGGCCGAGCGCGCGGGCGGCGACGGCCAGGCGCGGCTCGGCGGCCTCGGGCGGGAGGGAGAACGCGTCGGTCATCGCGGGTCCGTCCGTGGGGTGGTGGGCGTCTGGTTGGCGAGCCACTTGGCGTGGCCGTCGCGGTAGGCGGTGAACCGGGCACGGGTGATGTCCCGCTGGAGGGTCCGGTCGGGGTCCGACCAGTCGGGGGCGATCACCCCGTCCGGCTCCAGCTCCGAGAACCAGTACCGCTCGCCGTCGTGGAGGAAGTCGACGCAGAAGAACGGGATGTCCAGCTTCTCCGCGAAGTAGCTGGTGGCCTCGGCCAGTTCGGGCGGCACGGGTGGGAACTCCATCGCGCCGCCACGGCTGGCGTTGGCGACCGGCGAGCCGGGTTCGGGGATCCGCTTCATCACCGCGTAGGGCCGGCCGTCGACCACGTAGACCCGGTAGTCGACGGTGCCGTCACCGAGGTAGGGCTGGACGACGAGCGTGGTGTCGCCGCCCTGGGCGAGGCTGGCCAGGCCGCGGATGTCCTCCGGTCCGCGGGCCAGGTTGATCCCGCCGCCGCCGCACCAGCCGGACGGCTTGACGATGGCCGGGTAGGTGAGGTTACCGAGCGCGACCTCGTACTGGTGCTTGCTGATGTCGCGTCCGGTGCCGATCCGCACCGTCGGGATCGGCGGCACCGGGGAGTCGGCCAGGTGCAGCACGGTGGCGAGCTTGTCGTTGCCGATGAGGGAGATGTGCGGCGGGAACGGCAGGTAGAAGCCGGCCTGATCGAGCACGGCGTAGAGCGCGTACTGGTTGAAGATGTCCATGGCCTGGTAGGGCAGCGAGTAGAGCGCGGTGATGAAGAGGGTGTCCTGCGGGGTCACCGGCTCCTCGTCCACGTAGACCACCGGCCGGGCCGGGTCGGTGGCGTCCACGGTGACCGCGTCGGGTGCGTGCCGGCACCAGGTGAGGCCCAACTCCTCGGCGGTCTCCGCGTAGAGGTCCCAGAAGAAGTGGTGCCAGGTGGCGGTCATCCGGGTGGACTCGCGGTCGGGGAAGATCCAGCACATCCGGCGCAGCGGGCCGGGGTCGTGGGCGGGGCTGGTGTCGTTCACCGGGCTCCTTCCGGGGTGGTCTGCGGGGTCGGGGCGGGCCGTGGCGCCGGGACGGCCGGCGGGGTCGGGGCGGTCGGGACGGCCGGCGGGGTGGGCGGAGTGGTCAGGAGCGTGGGCCGCCCCGGCCGACCGGCCCGCCCCCGCAGTTCGGCCTGTCCGGACCGCTCGGGCTGTCCGGCGCGTTCGGCCTGTTCGGACCATTCGGCCTGTCCGGCCTGTCCGGCCCACCAGCGGCGGCCGGCCTCCGGAAGGGTGTCCACCGGGTCGTAGTACGGGTGGCGCCGCTCCAGCGGCGTCCCGCCGGCGGCACGGACCTCCAGCTCGGTGCGGTAGTTCTTGGTCCAGTACGAGATGCCGCGCTCGCGGTCGTACCCGACCGCCTGGTGCACCCAGCGCTTGCCGAGGTTCGGCACGTCGCAGACCAGCCGCGGGGTGGCGTAACCGGGCAGGTAGCCCATGATCGCCTCCTGGAGCCGCTGCGCCTCGTGCACGCTGGTGCGCCAGTGCTCGGCGTTGGGGATCATGTCGCAGAGGTAGAAGTAGTAGGGCAGGATGTTCGCCTCCCCCTGGAGGGCGAAGCAGAGGTCGAGCAGGTCCTCGGGGGTGGCGTTGACGCCGCGCATCAGCACTCCCTGGTTGCGGACGTCCCGCACCCCCGCGTCCAGCAGCGCCCGGGCCGCCTCGGCGACCAGCGGGGTCACCGACCGCACGTGGTTGGCGTGGGTGTGCACGGCCAGGTTGACGGCCCGCCGGGCGGCCACCTCGGCCACCCGGTGGACGCCTGCGAGGACCTCCGGCTGCAGCCAGTGCTGCGGCAGGCCGACCACCGACTTGCTGGCCAGCCGGACGTCCCGGACGGTCTCCAGCTCCAGCAGCCGCAACAGGAACGACTCCAGTTGCGGCCAGGGCACATTGGCGACGTCACCGCCGGAGACGACCACGTCGCGCACGGTCGGCGTGCGCTTGAGGTAGTCGAGCATCAACTCCTGCCGGTGGACCGGCCGCAGCACCAGCTTGGCCTTGGTGACCTGGGGCGTGGACGTGCCGACGAGGTCCATCCGGGTGCAGTGGCCGCAGTACTGCGGGCAGGTGGAGACCAGCTCCGCCAGCACCTTGGTCGGGTAGCGGTGGGTCAGCCCCTCCACCACCCACATCTGCGCCTCGTGCAGCGAGTCGCGCTCGGCCTTCGGGTGGCTGGGCCACCGCCGGTGCCGGTCGGCGTGCACCGGCAGCATGTAGCGGCGGACCGGGTCGGCCAGGAAGGCCGCGGTGAAGGCGTGCCGCTCGGCCGGGGCGTCGGCGGCCATGGTGTTCAGCATCTGCGGCGGCAGCAGCATCGACATGGTCGCGAACTCGGCCTGATCCGCGGCCAGTTGCTCGTAGAAATCGTCGGTCAGCAGGTCGCCGACGACGGCCCGCAGCTGCCGGGCGTTCTTGACGCAGTGCGCGCGCTGCCACTGGGCGTCGCGCCACTGGGCCTCGGTCACGTCGCGCCAGCCCGGCAGCCGGCGCCAGTCCGGCTCGACCAGTGCGGTCCGGGCGTACTGGTACGGCTGCCGCGGCCGGGCGGCGCCCACCGACTTTTCAGGGAGCGGGAGTTCCGATCGCAGGGGATCGGTGCGAGCGGGCTCGGGACGGGCCGGCTCGGTGCGCTTGGATTCCGGGCGCGGGGACTCCGGGCGCCCGGGTTCGGGGCGCGCGGGTTCCGGGCGCATGGGTTCGGGGCGGTCCATCCGAGCGCTACTGGGCGGCGAAGAGGGTCGCGAAGCGGGTGCGCAGTTCGCGCTTGAGCACCTTGCCGGTGGGCCCGAGCGGGAACTCCTCCGCCGTCCGGGCGATCCGGACGGCGGCCAGCGTGGCCAGTCCGGCGCCGGCCAGCGCCTTGTTCGCGGCCTCCAGGACGTCCTCGGCCCGCACGTCCGCGGCCTCCGCTCCTGCCTGCAACTGCACCACTGCGATCGGCCGTTGAACCTCACCGGCGGCGCCGGGGACGCCGATCACCGAGCAGTCCCGGACCAGTTCGGCGCAGTCCGCGAGCAGCACCTCCTCGATCGGCAGGCTGTAGACCGGGCCGGCCGCGGTGTCGATGACGTCCACCGTGCGGTCCAGGTGGTAGAAGCGGCCCTCGGCGTCGCGCCGGGCGACGTCCCCGGTCAGCCAGTAGCCGGCCAGCTCGAAGCTGCTGGTGAGCCGGGCGTTGTTCCAGTAGCCCGGCGTGCGCGAGGGCGTGTCCACCGCGAGCAGCCCGACCGTGCCGTCCGGGACCTCCGCGCCGTCCTGGTCGAGCACGGCGGCCCGGCGGACCACCTCCAGCGGCTTGCCGACGCAGCGGTCGTCCCGTGCGCTCTCCGGCGTGGTCACCTGGCCGAACAGGGCCATGCCCATCTCGGAGGAGCCCAGCCCGTCGACGAACTGCGAACCGGGGAGGGCGGGTTGCCCGGCCTTCTCGCGCGGCAGCAGCCAGGGCCGGATCAGCCCTGCCGGCCGCTCCCCCAGCTGGACCAGCCGGCGGATGTGCCCGTAGTGCGCGCTGTCACCGGTGTTGAACCACGAGTGCACCTTGGCCGCTCCCTGCACCGGCAGTTCCCCGGTGGCGAGTTCGACGAAGGTGCGCGGGAAGGACGCCACCATGGTCGGCTGGAACGCCTCCATCACCGGTTCGACGACCGAGCGCCGCCAGTCGGCCATCACCACGGTCGGCAGGCCCAGCAGGGTCGCGGTGAGGAAGTAGCTCAGGCCGCCCGCGTGGGTGTGCGGCATCAGCGACATCAGCCGGTCGTACGGCTCGGCCGGGAAGCGCACCATGCGCGGCTGCTTGCCGTCCCAGAACTGCCGGTGCGCCAGCATCGTCGACTTGGGCGTTCCGGTGGTGCCGGAGGAGTGGATCAGCGCGACCACGTCGTCCGCCGCGTGCCGGTACGGGTACGCCTCGGGCAGCCCGTCGGAGGCGTCCACGTCGAAGGCCTGCACCTCGGCGGCGAGCGTGAGGAACCGCGGCCGGCGCTGCGGGTCCTGGCGGTAGGCGGCGGCCAGGCGGGTGGTGTCGTCGGCGACCACGCCGACCACACCCACGTGGTTGAGGTAGCGCACCATCACGTCGTGCCGCATGGCGTCGTTGACCAGCGCCGGGACGGCACCCAGCGCGGTCAGCGCGAGGAAGTGCAGCAGCGGCTCCAGGCCCTCGGCGATCACCACGGCCACCGGCTCGCCCGGGCGCACGCCGTTGGCGTGGTACCAGGCGGCGTACCGGTCGCGCAGGGCAGCGAGGTCGAGCAGGCTGTGGCCGCGCAGCACGACGGCGCCGCGGTGGTCGGTGTGGTGGCTGTAGGCGAACGGGACCGCGCGGTTGGGGTTCACGGCGATGGCGTGGTCGAGGAAGTTGCCGGCGCCGAGGTCGGGTTCGGCCATCAGCCGCTCGCGGGCGGCGAGGGGCGCGACGGGACTCTGGTGGGAAAGCTGGTCACTCATCGGGGGTCTCGCAATCGTGAAGGGGTGGCCCGCCGCCGGCTCCGGTGGAGCCGACGGCCGGACGGGCGCGGTGATCCGCGCATGGTGGTCTTGTGCGGTGATCCGCACGCGGTGCTGTGGATGGGCCGGTCGTGCAAGGGAGTTCGGGCCGGAGGCGGTGAGGGCGCCGGAGGCCTCAGCCGGCCGGGCGGTCGAGGATCTCCGCGACGACGCGGCGGCCGGAGCGGACCGCGCCCTCCAGCAGCCCGAAGAACTCGGTACTGGTCTCGGTCCCCGCCCAGTGCACCCGGCCGTGCGGGGCGGTCAGCGCCGGACCGAGCCGCAGCCAGTCGCCGGGCCCGAACAGCGCCGCGTAACAGCCCTTGCTGTACGGCTCGTTGACCCAGTCGGTGACGTGGAGGCCGATCGGCTCGGGGAGCATCGGGAAGAGCCGGGCGGCCTGCGCGACCGCCGCGGCGCGCTGCTGCGCCGGGTCCAGGGCCGCGAAGCGGTGCGCCTCCGCCCCGGTGACGAACCCGGTCAGCACACCGGCGCCCGTACCGGACGGCGAGTCGTCGACCGTCGAGAGCAGCGGCCCCTCGGCGTTGACCGACCAGCCGGAGAGCCCGTGCTCGCGCCAGAGCGGTGCCGGGTAGACCAGGTGGAGCTTGACCGCGCAGCCGCGCCCGGTCCGCTCCCCCGCGCGGGGCGCCGGCAGTGCAGGGTGCTGGTCGAGCGCGTCGGCGAGCAGCGACGGCAGCGCCACCACCGCGACGTCCCCCCGGTACTCGCCGCGCGCCGTGCGGACGGTGACCCCGTCGGCGTCCTGCTGGACCGCCAGGGCCGGCTCGCCGAGCCGGAGCCGCCCGTGCGGCGAGGCCGTGAGCCGGGCGGCCAGCCGCTCGCAGAGCAGGTGCGCTCCGCCGGCTACGCGGTCCTGCTGGGCGCCGCCCTCGAAGGCGTTGAGGTAGCGCAGCCCGCCGCCCGAACGCAGGTAGAAGGCCATGTGGAGGACGGAGACGTCGGCCGGGTCGGCGGCCATCATCTCGCCCAGGAAGAGCGGGAAGAAGAGCCGGGCGTCCGGGTGGGTGAGCTCCCGCTCGGCCCACTCGGCGGCGGTCAGGGTGTCCAGCCGGGCGGCCTCCGGGGTGAGCCACGGCGCGTCCGGCCTTACGGCGGCGGTGAGTTCGGCGAGCCGGTCGAAGAGGTCCCCGAGCGCCACGGCGTTGAGCGGCGGGAAGCGGCCGTCCCGGGTGACGCTCCCGTCACCGAGCCCGGCCGGGCCGGCGTCCGCGGCGGTGCCGGTGCCGGCGGCCATGGCGGCGTCCGCGGCGGTGCCGGAGTCCGTGGCGGCGTCGAGGTCGGTGTCCGCGGCGGTGCCGGTGCCGGCGGCCGTACCCGCGGCCGTGCGGGCGAGGGCGAAGCGGCTGGCGCCGGCCATCGTGGTCGGCGTGGTGGCGAGGTCCAACTCCTTGAGGAGGGAGAGGAGTTCGGTGTGCCGGTCGCCGAGGTAGGCGGCTCCGGCGTCGACCCACTCGCCGGGGGCGACCTCGATCCCGTGCGTCCGTCCGCCGACCCGGTCGCGCGCCTCCAGCACGGTGACCTCGACCCCGCGGGCCGCGAGCCCGGCGGCGGCGGTCAGCCCGGCCGCCCCGCCCCCGATGACGACGGCCGAGGCGACGGCGCCGCTGTTCCCGGCGCTCATCCGGCGGTCGCGATCAACCGGGCGAGGCCGGCCGGGGTGGGCGCGAGCGCGAAGTCGTCGAAGGTCAGCTCGACGCCGTAGGTACGGGCGACCGCGCTCAGCACGCGGGTGGCGATCAGGGAGTCGCCGCCGAGGAGGAAGAAGTCCGAGTCCGCCGCGACGTCCGTGCTCTCCAGGACGCGGCGGAAGATCTCCGCCACGCCCTCGACATCGGCGGATGTGGTGTCAACGCTGCTCATCAATGCTCTCCTTCGACCTACGGGTGCACCTGTGGGGCACCTGGTGGCGGGTCTGGATGGGCAGGCCCCGAGCAGGGCGGGCCTGGTGGCGGGCGTGGCCCGGCCGTCCGGGGGCGCGTCCGCCCCGCGGCCGTCCCGGCGGCTCGGTGGCCGCCGGGTGGGCACTCCCTAGGGGTGGGACGGGAGCGGGGCGGTGCCGGGGGTCTGCCCGGAGCCCGATCCGTTCGCCGCGTAGCGTCGGTGCGAGCCGGCGCGGTCGACCTTGCCGCTCGCGGTGAGCACCAGAGCCGGAACGACGGTGATCCGGCTGGGCACGAGGTGGCCCGGCACCCGGCCGCCCAAGTGGGCCCGGAGGTCGGCGTCCAACGTGCCGGCCGCCGCGCCCGGGCGCGGCACCACGTAGGCGACCAGTGCCGAACGGCCGGCCACCGTCGCCCCGGTCACGGCGACCGCCGCGACGCCGGGGTGGCCGGCGATCTCCGCCTCGACCTCGGCCGGGTCGACCCGGATACCGCGGACCTTCACTTCGCCGTCCAGCCGCCCCTGGTGGGTGAGGACGCCGTCCGGCGCGCGGCTGACCCGGTCGCCGGTGCGGAACCAGCGGACCCCGGCGGTGTCGGCATGGGCGGCGGCGCCGCCCTCGGTGCCGGTTCCGCCCGCGGCTTCGGTGAACCGTGCCGCGGTGGCCTCCGGCAGCCCGTGGTACCCGAGCGCCACCGCGGGCCCGCCGATCCACAACTCGTCCTGCTCGCCGAGCCGTTCGAGGACGTGCGGCAGAGCCCGTCCGATCGGCACCCGGTCGCCGACCGCCCACGGCCGCTCCCGCTCGGGCGCCTGCGGCCCGTGCAGGTCAACCGCATGGGTGATCAGCGTGGTCTCGGTGGAGCCGTAGGTGTTCAGCAGCCGGATCCGGCCGGTGTCCAGCGCCGCCCAGTCGGCGAGCCGGGCCGGGTTGGCCGCCTCGCCGCCGATCACCAGCAGCCGGACGGAGTCGGGGAGGGTGCGGCGCTCCTCGGCCAGGTGCAGCACCAGCTCGTGCCAGAACGCGGTCGGCAGATCCAGGACGGTGATCCGCTCGCGCTCCACCATCCGCAGGAACCGCGGGAACGACCCGGAGTGCGCCTCGGCGTCGAGGACGAGGGCGGCGCCCGCGGTGAGGGTCGGCAGGATCTCCTCGAAGCAGGTGTCCCAGTTCAGCGAGGCGAACTGCAGCACCCGGTCGTCCGGCGTCAGGCCGAACACCTCGCGCAGCGAGGCGACGGCCGCGGAGATCGCCCGGCGCGGCGTCACGACGGGTTTCGGCTGCCCGGTCGAACCCGACGTGAAGAGGAGGTAGGCCGGCTGCTCCGGATCGGCCGCGCGCGGCGCCGTTGCGTGCGGCTCCATGGCGTACGGCTCCATGTCGTACGGCGCCGACGCCTCCGCGGCGGCTGATCGCGGCAGTTCGACCAGGTCGAGGCCGTCCGGGAGGAGCCGGTCGGCCATCCGGGGCGCACGGTCCACCCCGCGCCCGGTGTCCGGCCCGGTGACGGCGGCCAGCCCGGTCCGGCATCCCACCGCGGCCAGCATCGCCTGTCGGCGCTGCGGCGGAAAGGCCGGGTCGACCGGGCAGTACGCGCCCCCGGCCGCCAGCACACCGAGCAGCCCGACCACCGTCTCCGGCAGGTGCACCGCCGGAACGGCGACCACCCCCGGGCCGGCGCCGAGCCGGTCGGCCGTCATACGTGCCAACGTGTCGAGTTGGCGATAACTCAGGGCGCGCCCGTGGTGGACGATCGCCGCCCGTTCCGGATATCGGCGCACGGTTTCCGTGAACGCGTCAATCAGGTCGGAACTGGCTCCGTGGATGTTGCGGTTCTTTGTCATGCCCGCCCCAAAGAATGCCGTGCGAGCCCTTGTCAGTGCTCGGCGAGCCGGGACTCTACCTTCGAACATGCGTAGCCACAATGGCTGTTGAGGATGTTGCTTCAAGGATGTGTGGTTGACATGTGAACGATAGAGAGTCCGTCAGGACGGACTGCTGCGACACCAGAGACCACGAAGCGTGACGAGCCGGATTCGACGAGTGCGCACCGCTCCGAATTCATCCGCCCACGGTGTGCGCACGATTCACCTGACACCGGAACTTCCGGAAATGCGGAGGGAATTCACCGCCTCCGCACAGCCCTGGAACAGCTGCGTACCGGAACGGCACCGAATTCCCAAGCCGAAACACGGCCGGGTTTCCCATTCCCGGAGCCTGCCCGGGGTGGCGATTCCTCGCAATGCCTTCAGCTTGTTGGTCAGTTGCTCGACGGTGTTGCGCTCTTTGTGGAGCTCGGCGTCGTGGCAGACCGGACACTGGCCCGCATCCCGGGCGCCGGGGGCTCGGTGTGGTCGCGGTGTCGGGCCTGCCGCCGCGCTGACCCCGGTCCCGTTCCCCCGCGGGTCATCTGCAGGAGGGGCCGAGGGCGGCGGTGACGAGGTCGTACGCCCGGAGCCGGCGGTCCAGGAAGGCGCCGAGCGCCGCGCCCAGTCCCTCCGCCGACTCCAGTGCTTCCGGACGGAGTTCCGCGACGAGTCGCAGGTGCCCGCGTTCGCGGATCAGGGCCGGCCGGCCGAACCGGCCGGCGGTCGCCGTCGGCGTGCGAACAGCGACCGGCCCCGGCACCGCGCGAACGCGTTGCCGGGGCCGGTCGACCGCGGGGCTCTACCGCGAACAGCCGCCGCGGATCCTGTCGTGCATCCCGCCGCGGATCCTGCCGTAAGTCCTGCCGCGGATCAGCGGATCAGGGGTGCAGGACGCGGGAGGGCGCGGCCGCGTTGTCCGCCGATGCCTGGGAGCGGACGGCGGGCGTCACGCAGACGTCGTCACCGGGCCAGGCCTCCCGCCAGACGTAGCCGGAGATGCAGGTGTGGGGCCCGTACGGCCCGGACACCCACCGGCTGTACCGGGCGGCGTTGTCGGCGGCGGCCTGACTGCGGGTGGCCGGGGCCACGCAGGTGTAGTCGCGGTAGTCGCCGTCGCGCCAGACGTAGCCGGCGACGCAGGTGTTGGGGCCGTAGATCGCCACCGAGGTGGCCGAGTAGACGGTGACGGTCGCGGTGCCCCCGCTGATCGAGGTCGAGATCGAGTCGCCGTTGGCGTTCAGCGAGGTGACGGGGAGCCGGGCCCCGCCGTCCAGGGTGCGCTGCAGGTACGGCGTGCCGTTGACGATCTCGTGGATCAGTACCACGTCGTTCGGGATGCCCGCGGAGTAGCCGAGCTTCCGGGTGAACTCCACGGTGTAGTAGTGGAACGGGTCGGAGCCGATCGGTACCCGCAGGAGCTTCGGGTGGTAGCCGTCGTCGCTCTGGAACGAGGTGAGGGTGTGGCTGCTCCACCCGGCCGGGGCGACGGCCACCCGGCTGTGGTCCACCCAGCCGAGCTTGTCCAGCTGGTAGCCGGCCAGGCCGACGGGCTGGGCGTTGCCGTAGGTGCCGCCGGTGCCCGATCCGTAGACGTTGGCGGCGCTCATCTCGTCCCACGGGTCGTCGTACTCGCCCGGCGCGGACCACGGGGCGTTGCGGTAGCTGGTGTCGTTGGAGAAGGAGTGGCCGAGACCGTAGCCGTGCAGCATCTCGTGGGCCACCGAGACGGAGCCGAGGCCGGTGCCGTCCAGGTAGATCGCGCCACCGGCGCCCCACCAGTCGATCCCGACGTTGGTCACGACGATCGTGCGGTGCCCGGCAGGGACGGTGTACCCGCCGGCCTTTGCGGCGTTGACGCAGTCCTGGAAGCGGGTCCAGCGGTCCCGCCCCTGCTCCTGGGCCAGGGTGTACGGCATCGTGTACCAGCCGGCGGCGTTGGAGTTGCGGATCTGCACCGCACCGGCCGAGATGCTGTTGAAGTAGTCGTACATACCGCCGGTGCCGGCACCGGAGTCGGTGAAGAAGTTCCTCAGCCAGCCGGCGGTGTGCGGTTCGGACGTGTTGTCCGAGACCTTGCACATCAGGATCGACCAGCCCGTGTAACCGCGGACCGGCACTGCCTGGGCGCTCTGCTGGAGTCCGCAGAACGCCATCACGACGACGGCCAGCAGCGCTGCCGCCCTGGCCCGGATCCGGCGACCTCGATCCCCGTACGTCCGGATCCCTTGCTCACGATTCCCACGCATGCGGGAGCCCTCCCCTTCCCGGTGGTTCCGGGGCCTGTCCCCGGACGGGCGACGGCTTCCGTACCCAGCCCGTGGCGCGCAGTAAACTCCTTGCAGAGATGGCCAGTTGAGCAGCGGCGGGCAACAGTTCGGGTCGGTGGGACGACTCCGACCATCCCACCCTGCCGGAGCCCCCGGCGAAATCCGCTGGCGGCCCCGTTCCGCACCGGGCGATCATGGCGCGCATGACTGACGCACCCGAACGATGGACCCAGGCGACCGTCTACGCCGACATGTGGACCGACCCCGCCGACGACCCCCGCAACAGCGAGGGCGTCAGCCCGGACGGAGAACTCCCCACTCTGCAAGACTTTCTGACGAACTACCGGATGACCCTGCGGATGAAGTGCGAGGGCCTGGACGCCGAGCAGCTCGCCCGCCGCTCCGTCCCGCCGTCGACGATGTCGCTGCTCGGCCTCGTCCGCCACCTCGCCGAGGTGGAACGGGACTGGCGCAACTGGCTCCACGACGGCGAGCGGCTGCCGAAGCTGTACGGCCGGCGCGACGCGGACTTCGACGACGCCGTCGCCGATCAGGCCGTCGTCGACGCCGCGTACGCCGATCTGGAGCGCGAGCAGGCCGCCACGGACGCCGCGCTGGCCGGGTTCGCGGACCTGGGGACACGGGTGGGGAAGGACGGGATCGCGATCCGGGAGCTGCTGGTGCACCGGGTCGAGGAGTACGCCCGCCACTGCGGCCACGCCGACCTGCTGCGCGAGTGCATCGACGGACGGGTGGGCCAGTGACGTCCGCGCCGTGAGGGCCCACGCCGTGACGTCCGCGCCGCGAGGGCCGGCGCCGTGACGTCCGCGCCGCGAGGGCCGGCGCCCTGCGGCTTGTGCCCCGAGGCCGCCTGCACGGCACCCTCACCTCGCCCGGGTGGGCGTACCGGAAGGGTGTCGGCGGGCGATCGGCGGCCGTTCCTGGGCCCGGTCACGTGCATCGGTGGCCGCTGCCGTGGCATAGATGGCGGCCGGGACGCTGGTCGGGCCCTGCCGCCGCGCTGCGCGCGACAGCGGGGCGAGGGAAGGTGAGGTGGCCATGGTGGCGCAGGCTTCGGGCGGCGGCGGGCAGGAGGCCGGGAGTGCGGTCGAGCTGGGAGGTTACCAACAGGAGCTGAAGCGCTCGCTCGGCTCGTTCCAGGTGTTCGCGATCTCGTTCGCCTTCATCTCGGTGGCGGTCGGCATCTTCGCCACCTACGACGACGTGCTGCAGTCCGCGGGGCCGGTCGGGATCTGGCTCTGGGTGATCGCGGCCGTGGGGCAGGTCCTGGTGGCCCTGGTGGTCGCGCAGTTCGCGGCGCGCATCCCGCTCAGCGGCTCCTCGTACCAGTGGGCCTCGCGGCTGGCCAGCCCGAAGGTCGGGTGGTGGTTCGGCTGGCTGGGCTTCTGCTACCTGGCGATCGCCGTGGTGGCGATCGACAACGCGCTGGCGAGCCAGGCGTTCATGCCGCTGGCCGGCATCGCCACCGACGAGGAGACCGCACGCGTCATCACCCTCGTGGTGCTTCTCGTGCAGGCCGTGCTGGCCATCGTCTCGACGCGGGCCGTCAGCCTGGTCAACTCGGTCGCGGTGGGGCTCGAACTGGCGCTGGTGGTACTGGTGGCGGTCGCCCTGATCATCGCCGTGGTGGTCTCCGGCGACGGCTCGGTCGACAACCTGACCTCGCGCGGCATCGCCGCGGACGCCCCAGACTACTTCGCCGTCGGCGGCGGGCTGATGCTCGCGATGATCATGGGTCTGGCTACGCTCGTGGGCTTCGACTCCGCGGCCAACCTCGCCGAGGAGGCCAAGGACCCCTACCGCAGCGTGCCGCGTGCGATCGTCGGCTCGGTCCTCGCCGCGGGGGTCCTGGGCCTGCTGTTCCTGATCACGCTCACCGTCGCGATCAAGGACATCCCCGCCATCAGCGCCGACGGCTCACCGGTCGCGGCCATCATGCGCGAACGTCTGGGGCAGCCGGCCGAGAAGGCGCTGCTGGTGGCGATCACGATCGCGTTCTTCGGCGCCGGGGTCGTGGTGATGGTCGCCTGCTCGCGGCTGGTCTACGCGATGGCCCGCGACGCGCGCTTCCCCGGGCATCCGCTGATGCGACGCGTCAACCGCCGCACCAGCACGCCCGTCCCGGCGACGCTGCTGATCCTCGCGCTCGGGGTCGTCCTGATGGCCGCGCTCCCGGGCACCGCGCTGCTGAAGCTGATCACCGCGTCGACGATCCTGCCCGCGGTCATCTACGGCGCGACCATCGTCCTCTACCTGGCCGTACGCGGCCGGCTGAGCCGCCGGACCGGGGCGTTCGACCTCGGGCGTTTCGAGCTGCCGGTCGCGATCTGCGCCCTGGTGTGGACCCTGGTCGCGCTCTTCGTCCTCGTGACGCCGGACGAGGCGCTCACCTCCGTCGTCATCGTGGTCGGCCTGCTCGTCGTCGGCGCCCTGTTCTTCTTCGGCACCCTGGCGCTCGACCGCACGGCGCTGGACACCGAGCCGGGCGACGAGAGCGCGTTCACCCGGTGACACCCGGGACGGTCGCGGCACGGCCGGCGGGAGCGGGCGGGTGACCGGGGACGACGCGCGCAGCGCCGGCGGTGGTCCGGCGGACGGCGGGGCCGCGGCGCGGACGGACGGCGGCGGCGCCGCGGCGCGGGCGGCGGCCGGTAACGCCGGCGTGCTGGGGACGGCGCTCGGTGTGGTGCTGGCCTTCTCCTTCGCGCAGGGCTCGTGGCAGTGGTTCTCCACCTACCTCGGCCTCACGCTCCTCGCCGTGGTGCTGTCCTTCGGCCGGGTACCGCCGCGGCCCCCGGGCCGGCAGCCGGGCTACGCCTGGAGCCTGGCGGCCTACTCGCTGGTCGTGGGCCTCTGCGTGGCGCTCGCGCTCGCGCCGGCGATGCAGCGCTGGGAGTGGCTGTTCCCCATGCCGGGCACCCGTCAGGAGTGCGTGCAGGCGGGCCGCTACGAGAGCCTGCAGACCGCGGCCGCCCTCGGGGGCCTCGCCGCCCAGGACGGCGAGGCCCTGAACCACGCGCAGCACCGGGCGAGCCACCAGGCCGTCGACGACTGCCTCGCCGCCACGACCACGCTCTGGCTCCCGGTCTACGCCCTGGCCGCGGCTGCGCTGACGGGCACGCTCGCGTGGTCCTGGGCCCGCGCCCGGGGCCGCCGCGCCTCCTTCGCCGGAGGTCCGGCCCGCCCGGAATAGCCGGGCCGTCGCGGGGAGCCACCGAGGGTCGGGGTGGCTCGGAAATTCGTGTACCAGCCCTTTCGAAAATGTGATCCCATAATGGTCGCTCGGCGCCGGAGGCGCCGCAGTGCCGGGTTCGGGCTGTCCGCACACCGGTCCAGTGACACAGGAGTCCTCCCATCAACGCCGTCATCCGCAGGGCCGCGCGCGGCACCGTGCCCGTCGTCGTCAGTGCCTCCGTCCTCGCCGCGGGTCTGAGTGCCTGCGGGACGGTCGAGCAGCTCTCGGCCGCCCAGAAGGTCTCCAAGGCCTTCGACAAGCTCGGTGCGAGCACCTCGGCCGGGGTGACGGTGTCGGTGGAGGCGTCCCCCGAGCAGATCGTCGCGTACGGCAAGGCCACCGGCGACGAGATCGAGCCGCGGAGCGCCGAGGCCCTCTCCGGCCTGAACATCTCCGTCGCGATGGCCTCCGACAAGCCGCTCAGGGAGAGCAGCGCCTTCAAGGACGCGTCGGGCGCCGGCGGCCCCGGCAGTGCTGCGCCGGACAAGTCGCTGCGCGCCTCCTACGTGGTGGCCGACCGGAAGGGCACCGCGCTGTTCGAGTACCGCCAGGTCGACGCGAAGGCGTACCTGCGGGCCGACGCCAAGGGCCTGGTGAAGCTGGTCGGCGAGGACCCGGCCCAGGTGGACGAGGTCGGCCGGGAACTGCCCGGCGAGCTGGGCGCGATCAGGGACGTGCTGGCCGGGAAGTGGGTCGCGCTCGACCTCCAGGAGCTCGCGGACTCTGCCAAGAAGTCCGGCCCGGCCAGGCCCCCGGCTCCGACCGGGCGGCCGACCCTGGACCCCAACTCCGCCAAGCAGCTGACCGAGTCGTTGAAGGACGTCTTCTCCCGGACGGTCACCTTCGAGGACAAGGGGAAGAAGGACGGCGCCGAGCACGTCCTGATGAGCGCCCCGGCCCGCAAGCTGATCGACGGGGTGCTGGGCGCCGTCAAGCCGCTGTCCGCGAAGTTCCCCGGGCAGTTCGGCAAGCTCCCGGCGACGGCCCCGGCGGACGTGCCCGACAAGGCGATCGGGGTCGACCTGTATCTGAAGGACGGCCGGTTCGCCTCGGCCACCTTCGACCTCGCACAGCTGGAGCCCGGGGCCGGCCCGGGTGCGGCGTTCCCGGTGAAGCTGGCGTTCGACCAGACCGCCCCGGTCGTACAGGCGCCGGCCGGCGCCGTGAGGGTCTCCGAGAAGGACCTGCAGAACACCGTTCTCGCGTTCGCCGGCACGGCGGACGAGGACGGCTTCCCCGGCCCCGGCTCCGGCCCCGTGACCCGGCCCGGCGACGGCGCGAGGCCCGGCCCCGGCAAGCCGCTGACCGACGCCCAGGTCAAGGAGCTCATCGGCCTCGGCATGACCGAGTCGCAGATCGAGATATTCAACGAGCTCGGCATGGACTTCGCGGAGATCAAGAGCCTGGCCCAGGAGGGCTGATCGCCCCACGCGCGCCGGGGGGGGGGGGGGGGGGGGGGGGGGGGGGGGGCGCCGCCCCCCCCGCGGGGGGGGGGGGGGGGGGGGGGGGGGGGGGGGGGGGGGGGGGGGGGGGGGGCCGGGCCCCCCCCCCCCCCCGCGCCCGGCTTTCGGCGTGGTCGCGGACCTGGTGGCGGTGTCAGTGCAGCGGGACCGGGGCGCGAGACACAGACACCTAGGACATGCCCATGCCAAACCGAGCTCGGCTCCGCGCGATGTGCCCGGTCGGGATGCGGAGCAACTATCGGATGCGCAAGACCGGCGAAGGAGGTGTGGAGACGGCCGGCGGGCCGGGCAGGTGCGGCCCCCCGGCTGCACCTGCCCGGCCCGGGTCGTGGCCGGCTCGTACGGAGCCCGGGCTCCGCGCGGCCTCCCGCGCGGAGCCCGGCTCCCCACCGGATCAGCCCTGGAGCCCGTCCCCCGCGTGGTCGACGATGCCCGCCTCGAAGACGGCCGAGGAGTGGGTGTAGCCCTTGCCCTTGTTCGCCCCCGGGGACGGCTCGCCCACGGGCGGGAGGCCGTCGGCGCCGACCGGCGGGAGGTCCTTGAGCAGAACCTCGCGCACGCCGAGGAATGCACCGGTAGTGGTGTCGAAGATCAGCGACACCCGCATGGTGCCGTTCATGCCGACCACCGCGACGCCGTGCCGGCCCGCCGCGTCGACCTCGTCGGCCACCACCGAGGTGCCGGGGAGCTTGGCGGCCGCCTGCATGAGCGCCGCCCGGACGGCCGGGGGCGCGGTGACGTTCATGAACGCCATCTGCACGTCACCGAAGGCGATCTGGTACCGCAGCTCCTTGGTCATCGGCATCCCCGCCACCATCTTGGAGCGGTCGGCGTCGAGCAGCGCCTGCAGCAGCCGTTCCGGATCGGTGGGCAGGGAGGCGAGGAACTCGTACGTCTGCGTCGAGAAGCTCGCCTCCTTCGGCGCTCCCTCCGCCTTGCTCAGTGCCGCGGGCCACGGGTTCCGGTCGTCGCCCTGCGGACTGCGCATCCCGGGGTCCACGATCAGGCCCTCGGAGCGGCCGTCGACGGAGAACCACATCCTCCGCTCGCGCCGCGACTCGAGATCCCCGTCCATGAGCAGCCGCTGGTAGGTGAACTGGCCGCTCCTCGCGTGCGGGTCCGGGCGGCTCGCGGCGGCCTGGGCCGCCCGCGCCAGCAGGCCGGCGGCGTCCGTCGGCGACACCACCGGCGATGGTGATGCCGATGTGGTCGGAGACACCGGGGCGGTCGGCGACGCCGACGTCGCGGGCGCCGACGCCGACGTCGCCGCCGACGACACGGACACGGTCGGCGTGCCCGGGCCGGCCGGGCCGGAGCCGCTCTCGTGGCCTCCCGGGACGACCAGGGTCACCGCGGCGACCGCCCCCACCGCGACCGGCGACGCCACCAGCCACACCAGCCTGCGCCGCGACCGCGGCGCCTTCGCCTGTGCGGTCTGTGCGGCCTGTGCGGCCTCGGCGGCGATCTCGCTCATCACGTGCTCCCTCAGCAACCGGTGGCGGTCGGCGGCGAGCGTCTCCTGCGAGTCGTTCATCGGATGTCCCCCTGCATCGACCGGGCGGCCTCCAGGCCGCCACCCCCTACCTGTCCGGTGGCCACCGCGAGTTCCCGACTTTCCCGACCTTCCCGACGATTCGCCAATTCCGCTTCGGTGAGCGACCTCAGCCGGGTCCGCGCCCTCGACAGGCGGGAGCGGACGGTACCGGCCGGGATGCCGAGCGCCTCGGCGGCGGAGGCGTAGTCGAGCCCCATCCACACACAGAGCCGGAACACCTCGCGCTCGGACCGGCGCAGGCTCTCCAGCGCGCGGCGCACCGCGGCGAGCTGGGCACTGTCGTCGAGGCGGGTCACCAGCTCGTCGGCGAAGTCCGGCGCGGCCTCCCGCTCGGGCAGCCGCGCCATCGCGGCCCGGTGCCGGCGGGCCGCCCGCGCGGTGTTGCGCAGCACGTTGGTGGCGATCCCGTACACCCACGGCCGCAGGCTCTCGTCGCCGGCCTCCAGGCGCTCGCGCAGCCGCCACGCCTCCAGGAAGGTCAGCGACACCACGTCCTCCGCCGCCGCCCAGTCCCCCAGGGTGCGGAGCGCGTATCCGTACACGGCCTGGGCCTGGGCGTCGAAGAGCTCCCCGAGCGCATCCTGGTCCCCGGCGCGCAGACGCGCTCGTTGTGACAGTTCCATGCCCACCCCTGTCCGCACACCCCACCGGGTTCCTATGACCCGCATCACATCCGCGGCCGCGGCCGGCCCGCCCCGCCTCCGGACCATGATCCACCGTGTTGCCGGTCACCGGCGCCGGCCGCAGGCCGCCGTCCTGCGGGAGCCGTGGCGCAGCCACCGTTCCGCAGGCAGGCCGCAGTCGCTACCGTGGGATCACCACACCAATGGCGTCAGGGGGATGCATGTTGGCGGAGAGTCTCACCGCGTTGGCCGCAGCCGGCGGCGCGGCCGTGGTGCAGGCAGCCGGAACCGACGCCTGGACAGGATTCCGCGGGCGACTGTCCGCCTGGCTCGGACGGGGCGACGCGCACCGCGAGCAGGCGGAATCGGAGCGACTGGACCGGACTGCTGCGGACCTGCGCGGGGACGGTGCGGACCCGGACCGGGCCCGGATCCGGGCCGAGGCCGGCTGGCAGGCGCGGATCGAGGCGCTTCTCGAAGGCCTCGACGAGCACGAGCGTGAGCAGGCCGCAGCCGCCCTGCGGACGGTGCTCGGCGGTGACGAGCCGGCGGCCGGCCGGTCCGCCGACGGTTCCACGGTGTCGGCTGCGGACGGCGGTGTGGCCGCTGGGGCCGGCATCTCCCAGCACGCCGAGGAGGGCTCGGTCGCGGCGACCATCATCCACGGGGGCGTCAGCATCGGCCACCCTGGCACGCCGGATCCGTCCCGGGGCTGACCGGACCGGCGTTCACCAGCCCGATCTCCATAGCCGGCCCGTTCGGGGAGACCGATGACCTGCCGGGAGGTCTGAACCTCCACGCCTCCGGCCGGAGCTTCGCCGTCTACCGGGCCGACCACGTCGCCTACCACCTGCACGCCGCTCCGCCCCGGCCGGTCGCCTGGCCGCACCGGGTCGGAACGGTCCCCCGCGCGGCCGACTGCTTCCAGCACCGCCCGGAGTCCGCGGAGTTGACCGCGGCCGCAGCGGGACCGGGCCACGTACCGTGCCAAGTGATCGTCGGCATGGGCGGCACCGGCAAGACGCAGCTGGCCGCCGACCATGCACGCCGCACGTTCAAGGCGGGCCACCTGGACCTGCTGGTCTGGGTGACGGCCGCGACCAGGTCGGGTGTCGTCGACGCCTACACGCGCGCGGCGGCCGAGATCCTCGGCACGGACCCGGGCGACCCCGGGGCAGCGGAGGCCTTCCTGGCATGGTTGGAGCCCAGGCCCCGCGGCGGCCCGCCGGTGGGCCCCGCGCGCTGGCTCATCGTGCTGGACGACGTCGCCGACCCCGCCGATCTGCGCGGCCTGTGGCCGCCCGCCGCTCCGACCGGCCGCACCCTGGTCACGACGCGTCGGCGCGACGCAAACCTCATCGGGCCCGGTCGCCGGCTACTTCCCATGGGCCTGTTCAGCCCGGCCGAGGCCGTCGGCTACCTCACCGAGGCCCTGGCTGTGCACGGCCGACAGGAAGATCCGGCCGAACTCGCCCGTCTGGCGGCGGACATGGGAAATCTGCCGCTCGCGCTCGCACAGGCCGCAGCGTACCTCGTCGACGCCGGGCTCGACTGCTCCGCCTACCGCGGCCTGCTCACCGACCGGGCCACGTCGCTCGACGACGCCCTGCCCGAGAGCGGTCATCTGCCGGACGATCAGACCACCACCGTCGCGGCCGCCTGGCTGATCTCCGTCGAGCGGGCCGACCGTCTGCGCCCGGCCGGGCTGGCCCGGCCGATGCTGCAGCTCGCATCCATGCTCGATGCGAACGGCATCCCCCACGGAGTCCTGACCAGCCCCCCGGCGCTCGCCCACCTGGCCGGACGGGACGAGCCGTCGGCGCCCGACCGGGACGAGCCGTCGGGCGGGGCGGCCATCGCGGCCCTGCGCGCCCTGCACCGCCTCAGTCTCGTCCAGCACTCGCCCGAGACCGCGAGCCGGTGCGTGCGTGTCCACCAACTGATCCAGCGCGCCGTCCGCGACGAGGTCGCCCCCACCGCCTTCGGCCGGCTCGCCCGGACCGCGGGCGATGCGCTGATGGCCGCGTGGCCGGAGAACGAGTCGGACCCGGACCTCGCCCAGGTGCTGCGAGCCAACGCCGAAGCCCTGATCCGCCACGGCGGCGACGCGCTCTGGTCCCCCGGCCCCCACCCGATCCTGTCCCGCGTCGGCGACAGTCTCGGTCGGAGCGGACACGTCGCCGCGGCCCGCGACCACTGCCACCGTCTGATGCGGACCGGCCACCGGCTCCTCGGCCCCGACCACGTCGACACGCTCGGCCTGCGCGGCGAGTACGTAGGCTGGCTCGGCCGGGCCGGGGACACCTCCGGAGCCGCCGGAGCCGCCGAAGCCCTGCTGCGCGACCGCATGCGCGTCCTCGGGCCGGACCATCCCAGGACGCTCAGCGCCCGAGGCGCCGTCCTCCGGTGGCGCAGCGAGAGCCAGAGCGCCGCGGCATCCGTCGCAGCGGCCACCGAGCTGCTGGCAGAGACCGCCCGGGTGCAGGGTCCGGACCACGAGGACACCCTCACCATGCGGGCGAACATCGCGTACTGGCGGGGCATGTCCGGCGACACCGCAGCCGCGGTGCGCGATCTCACGGAGCTGCTGGCGGACCGGCTCCGCCTCAACGGACCGGACCACCTCGACACGCTCGCCACCCGCCGCTCGCTCATCCGATGGCGCTGGGAGAGCGGGGACACCCGGGGCGGCGCCGAAGCCGTCGCCGAACTGGTGCAGGACCAGATCAGGGTCCTCGGCCCGGACCACCCCTACACCCTGCTCGGCCGGGCCGCCCTCCCGGACTGGAGGTACCGGGTCGGCGACGTGGCCGGGGCGGAGGCGGCCTCGGTCGAGCTGCTGGCGGACTTCGAACGGGTCCTCGGCCCCGAGCACCTGGACGTCCTCACCCTGCGGTCCAACATCGTCGCGTCCCGAGGGGAGTTGGGCCACCCGTCGGCCGAGATCGCCGCGCTCTACGCCGACCTGTGGCACGACCAGGCCCGGATCCTGGGCGAGGGCCACCCGCGGGTCCTGGTCGCCCGGGCTCAGACGATCCGCTGGCAGGCCGAGGAACGGGACCCGGCCTGGGCCGCGGAGGCCTCGGCCGAGATCCTGGCGGAGCTGGTCCTGAAGGTCGGAGAGGACCACCCCGACTGCTTCGTACTGCGTGTGAACATCGCCGAATGGGGCGGCCTCGCCGGTGATCCGTCGTCGGCCGCCGCGGCGTTCCGCGCGCTGCTCGACGACAGCCGAGCGACCCTGGGCCCCGACCACCAGGTCACGCGCATGGTCTGGGGCAGCCTCGCCCGGTGGCAGACGGAGGCGGGAGAGCCGGCAGCCGCCGCCGAAACGGCGGCGGGTCTCCTGGCAGTGCTGCACCGACTGCTGGGCGAGGACCACCTCGAATCACTCACCTGCCGCCTCTACCTGGTGATGTGGCAGGACGAGGCGACGGGCACGGACGAGCTGCTGCCGGCTTTCGCGGAGGCCGTAACGGACATGCGCCGCGCCCTCGGCCCGGACCACCCGGAGGCACAGGCGGCCCAGGCACTGCTGGCCCTTCGGCTCGGCACGGCGGCGGCCGGTCCGGGCCCCGACGCGCTGCTCGCCGAGGTGCTGGACGACCAGACCCACGGGCTCGGCAGCGACCACGAGGACACCCTCCTGACCCGCATCATCGTCGCCCAGCGGGCTTCTGCCGCGGGTGACCACGAGACGGCGTTGTCCGTGCTGGACGGGGTGCTGGACGACCAGCTGCGCACCCTGGGCCGGGACCACACCGACGTCTTCCTCACCCGCATGCTCATCGGAGGGGCGTTGCTGGAGACGGGAGACATGGCGGGAGTCGCGGCCGCGGCCACCGAGCTGCTCGGCGACCAGCTCCGGGTGCTCGGCCCGTGCCACCCCGACGTCCGGGACACCTGGCAGTTGGTCGTGTCGGCACGTGAGGCGACCGGGGACTTCGCCGGTGCCCACGCCGCGGCCGTGGACCTCCTGGCCGCGGACGAGCGCGAACTCGGCCCGGCCCATCCCGACACCCTCGGCAGCCGTCGCGACCTCGCCGAGCTGATCGGCCGGGCCGGCGATCCGGAGGCCGCCGCGACGAGTCTGGCCGAGCTGCTCGACGACCAGCTTCGAGCCCCGGGGACGGACCACCCCGGCATCGACGACACCCGTGAGGCCCTCACCTACTGGCGCGAGCAAGCGGACGACCAGCAGGAGGAGGACGGGACCGGGTGAGGCCCGGACGATACCTGATGGATCGTCACTGTGCTGACGCGTGCAAGCAACGGTGACAGCCGGGATGCCCCCGCCCCCGTTGGGGGCATCCCGGCCGCCGCACGTCGGCCCGTCAGTCGTCCGTCGGCTCCGGACGGGGGTAGCGGATGCGGCGGACGGCCGGGGCCGAGACCACCTGGGTGTCGGCGACCCCCGGTACGACGATATGGACGAAGCCGCCCTCGACCGCGAGGCGGACGCCGGCCAGCTCGGCCCGCGGGGTGCCGTCGGCGTCGGCGAGGGTGTAGCCGGGGACGAGTTCGACGGCGGCGTTCTCGCGCCAGTTCAGCCGGGCGTTCATCGTGCTGCCTCCAGGTCTGCGGTCGAACGGGTCCGGGCAGGCGCCGCCGCCGGGTCCATCGAGGCGACCGCGGGGAAGTCGAGGTCGGGCTCGGCCAGGTGGTTGAAGTAGTTGGAGAGCGTGTTGAGCGCGACGTGGGCCACGATCTCGGCGAGCTCCGCGTCGGTGACCCCGTCCTCGCGGGCGCGGGCGAGCAGTTCGTCGTCCACCCGGCCGTGCTCGCGCACCACCGCGGCGGCGATCTGGAGGACGGCCCGGGCGTGCGGGTCGGCGTCCTCGGTTCGGCGGGTGGCGAGCAGCTCGTCGTCGGTCATCTTCAGCAGCCGGCCGCCGCGCATGGTGTGGGCGGAGACGCAGTAGAGGCAGCCGTTCTCCTGGGCGACCAGGAGGGCGAGCTGTTCGCGCAGCCGCTCGCCGAGGACGCCGCCGGTCAGCGCGTCGCGAAGGGCGAGGTAGCCGCGCAGGGCGGCGGGGCCGTTCGCCAGCGAGGCGTAGAGGTTGGGTACTCGGCCGAGCTGCTTGCGGGTGGCCTCCAGCAGCTCGCGCTGCCCGTCGTCGGCGGTGTCCGGGGTGAGTTGCGGTATGCGCGGCATGACGTCCTCCCTCGTGTGGCCGGCGCCGTCGAAACGGTACCGGTCGTTCTCGTCTCCAAAACGGTAACGACCGGTACTGTTTGACGTCAAGGGAGTTCCGCAAAGTCGGAACCGATCGGTACCATCAACCCATGGCAACCCAGGCCCGAGCCCGACTCCTCAGCACCGCCGAGGACCTCTTCTACGCGGAGGGCGTCCGCGCCGTCGGCGTCGACCGCATCCTGAGCGTCTCCGGCGTGGGCCGGGCGTCCTTCTACCGGCACTTCGCGAGCAAGGACGACCTCGTGGTGGCCGTCCTCCAGGGCCGCGACACGCGCTGGCGCGAGTGGCTGCGCAACTGCGTGGACGCCCGCGACCTACCGCCCGAGGAGCGCCCGCTCGCCGTCTTCGACGCGCTCGCGGAGCGGTTCGCCCGCCAGGACTTCCGGGGCTGCGCCTTCGTGAACACCATGGTCGAGGCGGCCGACCGCGACAGCGCGGCACACCGGGTCGCGGCCGCGCACAAGGCCGCCGTCACCGACTACCTGGACCAGCTGCTCACCGACGCCGGCTACCGCGACCACGCCGCCCTCGCCCAGCACCTCGTCCTGCTGATCGACGGCGCGATCGTCACCGCCGTCCGCGAGGGCACCACCGAACCCGCCCGGCGGGCCCGCCGCATCGCCGCCGCCCTGCTCGCCGCGGAACGCGACTGACCGCCCCCGCGCGCCCGGCCCCGGGCCGCCCGGCTCAGCGACGGCCGCCGCGGCCGCGGCGCGGGTCGAGCTCGTCCGCCGGGAAGGGCGTCCGCCTGCTCTCCGTCAGCCACCGGTGGTGAAGGCGGTCCAGGACGAGGGTCGGCCCGGATCACACCGGTGACGACGGGGGCTCGGCCGACTCGGGGCTTCCGTCGGCCGAGTGGTCCGCCGCCGGTCAGGGCCGGAGGACCGCGCAGGTCGTCGTGCCGTGGGCGTAGAGCTTGCCGTCGTGGGTGCCGACGACGCGGGCCTCGGCGGTGGCGGTCGTACGGCCGACGTGCAGCGCCCGGCCCTCGCAGCGCAGGGCGGGCGTGTCCGCCAGGACCGGCCGGATCATGTGCACGCCCAGCTGGACGGTGGTGTACATGGTCCCCGCGGGCAGCCGGCTCATCACCGCGGAGCCGAGCGCCGAGTCCAGGAGCGTGGCCAGGAAACCGCCGTGGACCGTTCCCATCGGGTTGAGCAGGTGCTCCCCCGGGTCGCCCTCGAAGACGGCCAGGCCCTCGCCGACCTCGGTCAGCCGGAAGCCCAGCGTGCTCATGATCGAGGCGGCGGGCAGCCGCCCGTCCATCGCCGCCCGGAGGATCTCCAGCCCGCTCATGCCGAGGATCTCGGGCGTCGGCTCGGGGCGGGGCTCCCAGCTGTGGGTCCGGGTGTGCACGCCAGGTGAGGTGGTGGAGGCCGAGGCGGTAGGCGCCGGGGCAGTGGGCGCCGAGGCGGTGGGGGTCATGTCGTACGTGGTCATGGCTCGACCCTAGGAGTGCCGACCCCGGCCCCGGGAGTGTCGGAACCGGCAGCTCACACACCGATTCCGACACAGCCGAGGCCGCTAGGGTGAGGGCATGAAGGCAGCCGTACTCGTCCTGGACGGGGCGTTCGACTCCGGGCTCTCCGCCGTCCTCGACGTGCTCCACTCCGCCAACGCCCTGAGCGGTCAGCTCGCCGGGGCGAGGCCGCCCCGCTTCGACATCCGCACGGTCGGCGTGCGGCGGCTGGTGCGCACCGGGCTCGGCCACCGCGTCGACACCGAGAGCGTCGGCGAGGCGGAGGACGCGGACATCCTCGTCGTGCCGGCCCTCATGGAGCGGCGGCCGGAGACGCTGGTGGACCTCGTGGGCTCGCCCGCCCACCGGGTGGCCCGCCGGGTGCTGGCCGAGGCCAGGGAACGCCGCACCCCGCTCGCCACGTCCTGCACGGGCACCTTCCTCCTGGCCGAGTCGGGCGTCCTGGACGGGCTCACCGCCACGACGAGTTGGTGGCTCGCCCCGGTGTTCCGCGAGCGCTACCGCCGGGTGACCGTCGACGAGAGCCGCATGGTGACGACCAGCGACGGCGTCACCACCGCCGGCGCGGCCTTCAGCCACCTGGACCTCGCACTGGCCATCGTGCGCATGCGCAGCCCCGCACTCGCCGACCTGGTCCGGCGCTACCTCGTGGTGGACGACCGGGCCTCGCAGGCCGCCTACACGATCCCGAGCGCCCTCGCCCGGCACGACCCGCTGGTCTCCGCCTTCGAGCAGTGGGTACGGGCCCGGATCGGCGAGCCGCTCTCGATCGCCGAGGCCGCCCGCCACCTCGGCGTCAGCGAACGCACCCTGCAGCGCACCGTGACCCGCACGCTGGGCTGCTCACCGATCCGCCTGGTCCAGGACCTGCGGATCGAACAGGCCGAACACCTGCTCCGCACCACGTCCCTCCCGCTGGCGGCGGTCGCCCGCCGCGTCGGCTACGAGAGCCCTGGCCCGCTGCGCACCCTCCTCCGCGACCGCCGCGGCCTCGGCCCGCGCGATCTGCGGTCCTGATCCACCTCGTCACTGCCACCAGCGCCGATCCGCACGGTCGAAACGGCGGTCGCCCGCCGCACCGCACGCCGGGCCGGCTCACCGTCCGATATCCGCCGGTAACTCCGCCCCGGCCCGGCAATGATGGCCGCATGGCTGCAACGAGTGAGCACCACACCGTCCGCGCTGTTCTCGACCGGTTCTTCGCCGCCGAAGCGGCGTACCTGGCCGCCGGCGGGCCGGGCCGGGCTCCCTTCGACGAGCTGGCCCGGTGCCTGACCCCGGACGTCACGCTTCTGCAGGCGGACAGCCTGCCCTACGGGGGTGTGTACCGGGGGCCGGAGGGCATCGAGAGCTTCATGGCCCGGATGAGCGAGTACTGGACCTCGCTGGAGTTCCTGGAGCAGCGCTTCGTCATCAACGACGATTCGGCGGTGGTGTTCAACCGAGGCACCTTGACCGCGCGCGGGAGCGGCCGCCGGCTGGAGACCGCGGTCATGCAGCTGATCGGTGTCCGCCACGGGCTGATCGCCGAGATCCGCCCCTTCTACTGGGACACCCTGGCCGTCGCCCGCACCCTCGCCCTCTGAGGACGGACGCTTGGGCGACTACAGGAGGACGAGCAGCTTGGTGCCCGGGACGAGCTTCCGGTTGACGGACGTGGACTGGACGAAGACGGTGTACGACGGGTTCTCGCCCGGCTTCACCGTGACCTCCGACTCCGGCAGGCCGAGGAGCCGGCGGGCCGCCGGGCCCGAGAACACCCTGCCCGTCATCCGGCCGGTGGCCGGGTCCTTCTCCGCCACGGCGAGCTGCTTCCTGCCCTGGATCTTCTCGCGCTTGGACAGCTCGTAGAAGGCACAGCCGGTCTTGTACGGGTGCCCGGCGCTGGTGACGAACTCGCGGATCGGCAGCTGCTGGTCGACCGGGACCAGGATGTACTTGCCGGTGTCCAGGGCGTCGAGGCTGGCCTTCACGTCGGCGGTGTTCAGGTCCTGGCCCATGGTGAAGAGGTTCCTGGTGCCGCGCAGACCCTGTTCACGGCCCCGCAGGAAGCTCGTGGCAGCCGTCTTGACGGTGCCGATGGCCTCCTCGACGCCCTTGCTGGAGTCCGCGTCCCAGATCGCGATGTTGCCCGCGGGGAAGCCGTACTCCTGGGCGGTGCGCTTGGCCAGGGAGTTCGGGACCAGGATGGCCGAGGTCCAGTGGTCGGGGAGGTCGTCCATGGCGCTCTGGATGCGGTCCATCCACGTGCGCAGGACGGCGCTGCCCCGGCCGCCGCCCATGCGGGTGTGCATCGTGCCGGTCTCCGAGCAGCCGGAGGCGTTCTCCGCGCCGTCGGTGACGACGACCTGGAGGAAGGAGTGCTCGCCGTACCCCTCCCAGATGTTCTTCAGGTCGTCGACGGACTTCACGGCGGCCTCGATCAGCGCGGTCGCACCGTTGTCGACCTTGTAGAGGCCCTTGAGGGAGGGCAGATGCTTGACGTCCATGTCCCAGACGAGGTTCTGTACTTCGTGGTCGAATGCGTAGAGGCTGATCCGGGTCTCGTGACCGAGCCGGTCGGACTCCTCCTGAAGGCCCTTCACGAACTCGTCGACCACGCGGACGAGCTGCGACTCGTGCTGGCGCATCGATCCGGACTTGTCGACCACGAGCGAGACGTGGTTGACCTTGTGGTTGATCCTGTTCGCAGACATGCTTCCACCCCGAATTCCAACGCCTGTTTTCGGCGCCTTTCCGGCGCCCCCTGCAGCGTTGTCCCCACACTATGGCGAGGCACTGACACTCCCCTCTGACCTGGGGTCATACGGCCGACGAGGGCTCCCACTTCGACGGAGCGGGTACGGACGGGCGGAGGAATGCGCCAGGGCGGCGGCGGGCGTACCGGCGAAGCCGCGAAGAGCCCGTGTTAGCCTGACCGGCATGATCAGGAGGGGATCCGTACAGCGAATACCCGGCGAGTCGGATTCCGGTCCGCAGCGAGCTCTGATCACCGCCAGTTTCGTCAGCAGGGTGGGCAACGGCCTCTTCAACACCGCCGCCGTCCTCTACTTCACATTCGTGGTGCACCTGCCCGCCACACAGGTGGGAGTGGGCCTGACGATCGCCGGCCTCAGCGGCCTGGCGGCCGGCATACCGGCGGGGAACCTGGCCGACCGGTACGGGCCGCGCGCGGTCTGGCTGACGGCCCTCGCCCTGCAGGCCGTCACCATGGCGGCCTTCGTCTGCATCGACAGCTGGCTCGCGTTCACGCTCGTCGCCACGCTGGACCGGCTGGCCGCCACATCGGGCGGCGCCGCGGGCGGCGCACTGGTCGCACGCGTCGGGGGCGAACGCCCTGCCGCCTTCCGGGCCAGGCTCCGCACCCTCAACAACCTCGGCGTCGTCGTGGGCACGCTGGGTGCGGCCGTCGCCATCCAGATCGACACCCGCGCCGCCTACACCGCGCTGATCCTCGCCAACGCCGCCAGCTTCGCCCTCGCCGGACTGATCGCGTTCATGGGCGTCCCGAACTACCGGCCGCTGCCCCGGCCCGAGGAACACCGCCAGTGGTCCGTCCTGGCCGACCGGCCCTACGTGTCCTTCGTGGCGCTCTACAGCGCGATGGGCCTGCAGTACCAGACCGTCTCCCTCCTGCTCCCGATCTGGCTCGCCGCCCACACCGACGCACCGCGCTGGACCGTGGCGGCGGTCTACGCGATCAACAGCGGCGTCTGCGTGCTGCTCCAGAGCAGGCTCGGCTCCAAGGTGGAGACCCCGCGGCAGGGCGGCCGGGCCTTCCGCCTCGCCGGGCTGCTGTTCCTCCTCAGCTGTCCGTTGATGGCACTGACGGCCGACGTCCCCGCGTGGGTCGCCCTGGCACTCGCCGTTCTCGCCGTGTGCATCCACAGCGTCGGAGAGGTGTGGGAGTCGTCGGCGGGCTTCGCGCTCGGCTTCGGTCTCGCCCCCGACCACGCCCAGGGGCAGTACCAGGGCCTCTTCGGTATCGGCTTCAACGCGGGCCAGGCGCTCGCCCCCGTGGTCCTGACCGGAGCGGTCCTCGCGCTCGGGCACACGGGATGGCTCCTGCTCGGCGTCTTCTTCGCGGTTCTGGGCGCGACAGGGCCCGCGGTGGCCGCATGGGCCGAGCGGACCCGATCCACGGAGCCGAGCGCGGAAGCGCCCCGCGCAACATCGGCACGGTGAAGCCCGCTGCCGGAGGCCCGGACGGGCCGCGTTGGACACGGACAGCGAGGACGGTGTGCGCGCTGGGTGAGGGCTGTGGTGCGGGCCACCCCGGGACGGGTCACCCGCCACCCGTTCGTGCACACGCCGACGCGGGGGCGTGACGCGGCGTCGACGATGTGCCCGGCCTCACAGCCACACCCGTGTGGCGCGGACCACTCCCACCCCA